>CBFGQE010000225.1:0-5543 GCA_965650815.1 uncultured bacterium | reverse complement strand
CTAGGCCGCGACCGGTTTGCGTGCCACGAGCGTGACCATCGGCCACCACCAGACGATCCGCCCTTCCTCGACGCCGAGCTGGAACACTTCGCGGACATGGGGCGAAGCGGCGGCGACGAGTTCTCGCACGCGGGCCCGGTTGGCCGGAGGCGTGGCGGCGGTCTCGAAATACCATTCCAGGTCCGGTTGCTGGCGCGGGGACAGGCCGCAGTGGACGACCTCCAGTTGGGCGGCGTCGCAGAGCTCCTTCCATGCGGCGGGCGAGAGGAAGCGGGCGTGGCTGGGATCGCGCAGCTTCTCCACTTCGTGCAGCCATTCCTCGGCCTCCGGTTCGCCGTCGGGAATGGAGCCGTCGATCAGGAGAAAGTGGCCGCCGGGCCGCAGCACGCGCGCGGCTTCGCGCACGAACCTGGCCGGGGAGCTGAAGTGGTGCGGAGCGACGCGACAGGTGACGAGGTCGAAGGAGGCGTCCGGTTCCGGGATGGCTTCGGCGGCGTGCTGTTTTGTCGAGACGGTCAGACCGCGCGAGGCGGCGAGCGCGGAGGCGCGCTCCAGCATGGCCCGCGAGAGATCGCCCAGGGTGACGCGGTGGCCGCGCTCGGCGAAGAACAGCCCGGTGTGGCCTCCACCGGTGGCGACATCCAGGACGTCGGCCACCGGGGGAAGGCGCAGAAAGGGCAGCGCGGCGCGGATGTCGCCGGTTTGTTCCAGGATGTGGCCCTGGCCGTAACGGTGGCTCTGGCGGGAGAACTGGTCGGCGGCGGCCTGCTGCACGGCATCGAGGGCGGGCGTGGATTCGTTCATGACGCCAAACAGGTGGGCCAGCCGGAGCCGCCGCGCAAGGGCGGGCGGGGTTCAATCGCCGCGGTCGGCGGCGGCCTGTTCCGCGCGGAGCACGTCGTGGAGGGTGAGCAGTCCCTCCACCGGCCCCTCGGGCGCGGACTGGAGGACGAGCGCGCCGGTTTCGTCCTCGACGAGCAGCGCTTCGGCGGCGCGCAGGGAGATGTCCGGCCGACCGGTGGTGGCCCGGAGCACGGGCGGAGCGGTTCCTTCCTTCAGCGCCTCCTCGATGTCCTCGCGGCGGAGGATTCCGGCGAGCCGGCCGTCGGACAGATGGGGGAATCGTCCGTAGGGATGGCGGAGAAGGAGCTGCTTGAGCTCGGCCGGGTCGAGCGAGGCGGCGCAGACGACATTCTTCGTGGCCAAGCGCGAGACGGGCTGGGCCTGCCAGGACTTCAGGTCGCGCGGCGGGGTGAAACGGTCCAGTTCGTGGCCGTCCTGCGCGAGCAGCTCGTCGTAGAGGTTGTGCTTCTGCATCCGCCGGCTGATCGCCTGGCTGACGAGGGCGGTGATCATCAGGGGCGGCACGAGGGCGAACTGGTGGGTCATCTCGAAGACGATGAGGATGCTCGTGACCGGGGCGCGCACCACCGCGCCGAGCGTCGCGCTCATGCCCACGATGGCCATGAGCGCCAGGTCCACGTCCAGCGCGGGCACGAGCCATTGCACCAGGCCCGCGACGCCCAGGCCGGTCATCGCGCCGAAGAAGAGCGTGGGCGCGAAGACGCCACCAACGCCGCCGGTGCCGTAGCAGGCGACCGTCGCGAGGAGCTTGGCGGCCAGCAGCACGAGGGCGATCTTCCAAGGCATGTTGCCCGCCAGGGCGGCCGAGAGATCCTCGTAGCCGAGGCCGAAGACGCCCAGCCGCCGCGTCCCGAGGAAGACCGCGACGCCCAGCGCCCAGCAGACCATCGCGCCGAGGGCGGGCCGCAGGAAGACGGGGATCTTCTCCCAGCCGCGCGCCCGGAGCCGGAGCCACAGGGCCGCGCGCTGGAAGGCCACGCCGACCAGGGCGGCGGCCGCCGCGACCAGCGGCACGAGCGCATAGGCCCACCAGTCGGGGTCGGGCACTGTGGTCAGCGTGAAGGCGGGCTGCGGACCGAGGAGCCCGTGCGCCACGAGCGCGCCCACCACCGCCGCCAGGAGCACGCCGCCGAGCAGGCGGCTGTTCAAATCGCCGATCAGCTCCTCCAGCACGAAGGTCACGGCGGCCAGCGGGGTGTTGAACGCCGCCGCCAGGCCCGCCGCCGCTCCGGCCGCAGCGCCGAGCCGCCGCTGCTGCTTCGGTTCCCCGGCCAGCCCGGCGATGTTGGACCCCGTCGCCCCAGCGATCTGCACCGTGGGGCCTTCCCGGCCCAGGCTGCTGCCGCCGCCCACCTGGATCACGGCCGCGAGGAACTTCACCCAGACCACGCGGAACGGCACGTGGCCGAAATCCTTCCAGAACGCGGCCTTCAACTGGGGAATGCCGCTGCCCGCCGCCTCCTTGCAGAACAGGTGCAGCAGGCAGCCCGCGATGACCGAGGTGCTGGCGAGCAGGAAGAAGCTCCCGAGGACGAATCGCGCCGTCCCCTGTTCCGACAGGCGGACCAGCGTGGCCTGGAAGACCGCGCCCAGCGCCACGTGGAAGGCCACCGCGATGCCGCCGGCCCCGAGGCCGACCACGAGGGTGACGAGAACCGTGCGGGTTTGTCGGGGGAGGCGGGCCAGCGCGTCGCGCAACGTCTGCATCGCGGACCGAGTGTGGGCGGAGTCCCCGCCCGAGCCAAGCCCGGCGAGGTCCGGCACAGGTGTCCGGATATCAGACCGAGTAGCCGTGTTCCCGCAGGAAGGCTTCCAACTCGTCCGCGCCGAAGTCCGCCAGCACGTGCCCGTCGATCTCGGCGCTCGGCGCCTTGGACTGGCCGGTCAGGGTGACCATCTCCCGCCGCGCCGCCTCGTCGTTCGTCACGTCGAAGGGCTCGTAGGCATAGCTCCGGGCGTCGAGCCACTCGCGGGCTTCCACGCACCAGGGACAGCGGGGTTTGAGGAACAGGCGGAAAATCTTCGGTCGCATGGGAACAGTTTAGTCGTCGTTGCGGGCGGAACGTATCCGAGCTTCGGCGCGCGTCGAGCCGTTGTGGCGTCGGCGTCCTGTCGGCCGGGTCGCAGGCGTCGTGCTTGCGGAGCCGTGTCGGATCGAAGGGGCGTCCTCGCCGACATCATGTCGGCGCTCCGGCAACCAGGACGCTTGCAGCACGGAAAGCCGGAGGCTTGCGCCATGGCGGCTCGGCCCAAATCAAATTGCTGACGACGGAGCGCCAGACATGGTAGCCCAAAGGGCGATGGCTTTCCGCATACACGAATCCGTGGTCCGCGGGGAGATCGACAACCGGGAGAAAGGCGTCGTCCGCGGACGGCTCTGGCTCCACGGCCGGTCCGAGCCCGTCCTTCTCCAGCTCCGGGGCAATGCCCAGGCGGATCTCGCCGGTTGCCTGCTCACCTTCACCAATCCCGATACCTCCGCCGTCGGTCCCTCCGCCGAACGCCTCGCCCCCGTGCAGCTCGGCAGCGTCGGCGACATGACGGCTTCGCGGAAGGTCCGCGTCTTCAACGTCCCCTTCGACCAGGCCTACGAGATGATGCAGCGCGGCGAGAAGCCGCCGGAACACCTGGCCAATTGCCTCTACCTCGAATGGTTCAGCGAGGCCAACGGCCGCGTGGTCATCGAGGGGACCGGCTTCCGCCTGGCCGTCTCCGATCCCGAATGGCGCCTCACGCCGGAGGAGGAACAGCAGCGCGCCCAGGAGGCCGCCAGCGGCTTCACCGGCTTCCTCGGCAAGCTCACCGACGCCGTCGAGGCCGCCCGCCACGAAGGCCCCGAGAACCTGGAGGAGTGGGACGAGTTCGACTTCGAGAAATCCATGCGGGAGAGCGACGCCATCACCGACAAGTATGTCGAGCTGCTGGAGAAATACGGCGACAGCCCCGAGGCCGAACAGCGCATCGCCCGCGAAATGGGCTGGGACACCCTGGCCGAAACCCTGGAGGAAGCCGCCCCCGACGACGATCCGGAGGCTCCCGCCGGGACGGACGAATCCGGCCCGGCGGCGCTCTCCGGCGAGGAGGTCGAGGACCTGGCCGATCCCCGGCCCGATCCCGCCACCGAGGGCGTGGACTGGATCCGCGTGGACAACGACGTCATCCGCCACCCCTTGGCGCACCGCGCCCACCGCGTCACCCTGCGGATGATCGATCTCGTGGATGCCGCCGCCCCCGCCGGGGAAGACGACGGGCAACTCATCGCCCTCATGTCCGGCGTCACCACGCTCGGGGCCAAGCTGGCCGGGGCCCTGAACGGACTGGCCTACGGACGGCCCCTCGCGGGACTGGCCTTCACCGTGGCGTATCTGAAGCGCGCCCTCGATCCGCTGCACCGTTCCCAGGCCGCCCTTCGGCACGTCGCCGAACGCGGGCAGATCGAGCCCGAAACCGTCGGCTGGCTGCGCAACGAGCTCTTCGAAATCCGCGAGGAGATCCTGCGGCTCATGGAGGAGTTCCGCCGTCGCCGGGACACCGAGTCGTAAAGAGAAACCAAAGGAACGCGGGCGTGACCGTCCGCTCTCCGTTCCATCTAGGGCCCACCCAAAGGCAACGGCGTATTGTTCGTGGCGTTGCGGGGGATCTCCGGCAGATAAGCCGGCACCAGTTCGTTCCAGTTCGTGGCGTCGCGGCCGTGTTCCAGGCGGAAGGCGATGGTGGCGAGCTCGCGAAGCAGGACGGCCTCGGTCTGGCGCTGTTGATCGACGCGTTGGACGAACTTTTCTTCGCTCTTGCGGACGCTTCCATTCATCAGTTCCGACAGATGGCCGCCCAGCCGCATTCCAAAAGGCAGAGTGCGGCGCCACTCCCTTTCGCTGGCGAGGTAATCAGCGGCGGTCGGGGCATTGGTGGCTTTTTCGAACATGGACTGGGCGGCCATCCGGCAAACGGTCGGGTTCTCCAGGCCAAGCACATCTTCCATCGTCCGGCAGGCCATGCTGCGGATGGCCACTCCCACCAGGCCGTGAATCACCAGTCCGCCCTTCGTTCCCTGGTTCGATAGATCGAACAGGGTGAGTGCCGAGCCGAGCGCATTGGTTGCGTCTCCATTCTCCCTCGCGGAGCGCGATTCGATCGCGACCAGACGAGCGACCCGCTTCAACGCGGCGGCTTGGTCGAGGGCCAACGAGCTGGTCAGATCGTTGGTCGTCGGGATGCGGATTTCCCGGGACAGTCCCGTCCGGATCAACCCGAGGACGGGCGCGTTCGATGCCAACAGCGACTGCCGCTCTTCCGGGGTCTTTGGATCGGTCTCGAAGCTTCCGCCGGGCAACGCTTGGATGGAACTCGCTGCGTGCATCAAGTCGTCCAATCCATTCGGAACGGGATACGGCGCCACGCTCGGGTTTGGGCGGAATAACAAGAACGCCGCGACCGCGATGAAGAGAACGGTGGCTCCGGCGAGAAGGGTTTTGCTGCGGGATTTCATGGGGCGGACTTGAGCAGGCCGGAACGGAAAACTCTCTGGAATGGAAATCTCGTCGTGAGTTTGTAGGCCAAGAGAAAAGCCGCTGATCCGGAGATTCAGCGGCTTGGAGGGATGGTTGGCTCGGCAAGCTGCAAGTCTGCCCCACGGCGGCTCACACCACCGCCACGTCGTTCACCAGTTCGCCGATGCCGGA
>CBFGQE010000224.1:0-5546 GCA_965650815.1 uncultured bacterium | reverse complement strand
CGGACTTCCCCCGTTGCCAAACATTTCCCCGGGGGCCTAATCTCCGCGCCCGGTTCACCCGTCCCGGTCGCACGCATGTCCGAATACACGGTCAAGTTCGAGGTCTTCGAGGGCCCGCTCGACCTCCTCCTGTATCTCATCAGGAAGGAGGAGGTGGACATCTATGAGGTGAACCTGACGAAGCTCGCCAGCCAGTTCGTCGAGTATCTGGAGGTGATGCGGATGCTGGACCTCGACATCGCCGGCGAGTTCCTCGTGATGGCCACCACGCTCATGTATATCAAGAGCCGGGAGCTGTTGCCCAAGGATCTCCAGACCGCGCCGGAGGAAGAGGAGGAGGGCGAGGACCCGCGCTGGGAACTCATCCGCCAGCTCGTCGAATACAAGAAGTTCAAGGACGCCGCCGCCCAAATGCAGCGGCTGGAGCTGGAGGCCGAGAACACCTACCCGCGCCTGCCCGGCAAGCCCGCTTTTCTCCAGCTGGAGGAGCCCGCGCCGCAGAAGCTGGACGTCTCGCTCTTCGACCTCGTCAACGCGGTCAACTCGATCCTCAAGCGCGTCAACAAACGCGAGGACCTGCGCGAGATCTTCGAGGACAAGTGGACCGTCTCCGAGAAGATCGAGCAGCTCATGGATCTGACCGCCGCGCAGCCGTTGGTGCGTTTCACCGATCTCTTCGCGAAGGCGGAATCCAAGACGGAGGTGGTCTGCATCTTCCTCGCGTTGCTGGAGCTGATCCGCATGAAGCGCCTCGTCTGCGTGCAGCCCGATCAGTTCGGGGAGATCGAGATCCGCACCAACCCGAATCCCGCCGTCACTTTGGCCACACCCGTCCAGCTCGACGCCGAGCCCGCCGTCGAACCGGCCGAACCCGCCGCTCCCTGACATGGAACTGGAACTCGTCCTCGAATCCATCCTCTTCGCCGCCCAGAAGCCGCTCAGTCCGCGCGAGCTGCGCGACGTGCTGAAGAACGCCGCCGCCACACTGCCCGAAGACGCCCCGGAGACGCCGGTGAAGGCCTTCGCCAAGACGAAGGAAGAGGAGATCGTCGCCGCGTTGGAAGCGCTCCAGCAGATCCATGCCGCCAGCGGCCGCACCTTCCGCCTGGCCTGCATCGGCGGCTCCTGGCAGTTCGTCAGCCAGCCCGACTATGCGCCGTGGATCATGGCGCTCGTGGGCCAGAAGCCGCGGCCGCCGCGCCTCACGCAGCCCGCATTGGAAACGCTCACGATCATCGCCTACCGCCAGCCGATCACCCGCGCGGAGATCGAACAGGTGCGCGGCGTGGCCGTGGACGGCGTGATGGGCACGCTGGTGGAACGGGGATTGGTCGAACAGGCCGGTCGCGCGGAAGTCATTGGCCGCCCGATGATGTATGCGACCACACCGCTCTTCCTCGAATACTTCGGGCTGCGTTCGCTCGAAGACCTGCCGTCGGCCGACGAGCTGCGAAGGATCCCCGTGACCCGCCCCGAGAAGCTGGAAACGGCCGATGCCGCGCCCACCCAGCCCGACCTCGCCGTGGCGCCGCCGACGGAACTGATGGGCGAAGCGGTCGTCGCGGAAGCGACGGCTGAAGCACCTACCAGCGTCGAAGAAGCCGCTGCGCCAACCGAAGAACCCGCGTCGGAACCTGCAGCCGAAGCTTCGGAGCCCCCCGAAACAGAAGCGGAGGTCGAAGAAACTCCGTCCAGCAACGACGCTCCGTCCGGGGAGAATCCGCCGACGGCCTGATCCCGCCGCCCCGTGCGCGCCACCGTTTACATCGAGACCACGATTCCGAGCTATTTGGCGGCGCGGCCTTCCAACGTCTTCACCGAGCAAGCCATGCAAGGGGCGACAAAACTCTGGTGGGACACAAAGCGCGGAGACTTTGACCTCTACTCATCCGAAGAGGTTTTACGCGAAGCCGCCCGGGGCGATGAAGGCGCGGCCAAGCGGCGGCTAGAGTTTCTCGATGGGATTCCGTTGCTACCGGTGCTCCCGGCGGTCCGGGATCTCACCTGGCATCTGGTTTCCACCGGATTGATTCCGGCGAAGGTGGAGTCCGACGACCTTCACTTGGCCCTGGCCGCAGTGCATGGGATCGACATCCTGCTGACTTGGAATTGCCGTCACTTGGCCAATCCGGTGATGCAGGAAAAATATCGCGAGGCTCTGCGGAGATTTGGCTATGTTCTTCCGGGCATGGCTTCGCCCCAACAGCTCCTGAACCTATGAAACAGCCGTCCTATGCCTCCCCGGCGGGAGAATCGACCCTCGACGAGGTCCGCCGGATCAAGGAGGAGATCGCCGCCGGTCATCGGTTCGACGTGGACGCGATGATCGACAGCCTCCTCGAAGCCGAGGCGCGGCATCCCGAACGTTACGTGGATCTGTCCAAGCGCCGGGACAACGCAGGTCTTGCCTTGAACGATGCCCCTTCGCCCCAGAAGCAGCCATGAGCCTCTCCGACCACCGCCAAGCCATCGACCAGCTCGACGCCCAGATCGTCCGGCTGCTGAACCAGCGCACCGAACACGTTCTGGCCATCGGTGCCCTGAAGCACAAGCATGGGGCCGAGATCTACGCGCCCGACCGCGAACGCGCCGTGTTCCAGCGTGTATGCAAGCACAACGCGGGACCCATCACCGACGAGTCCCTCCGCGCCATCTACCGCGAGATCATGTCCAGCGCCCTTTCGCTGGAGAAGGCCATGACCATCGCCTACCTCGGGCCCGAGGCCACCTTCACCCAACAGGCGGCGCTCCGGAAGTTCGGCAACAGCCTCAAATACTCCGCCACCCGCACCATCGCCGAGGTCTTCCAGGAAGTGTCCCGGGGCCGCGCCGACTACGGCGTCGTGCCGGTGGAGAATTCCAGCGAGGGCGTCGTGACCAACACGCTCGACGTCTTCGTGGACAGCCCGCTCAAGATCGTCGCGCAGATCGTCCTGCCCATCCAGCAGTGCCTCATGGGCAAGGGCAAACGGGAACAGATCAAGAAACTCTACGTCCATCCGCAGAGCCTGGCCCAGTGCCGGGGCTGGATTCAGAAACACCTGCCCGACGCGGAGATCGTGGAGACTTCGTCGAACGCCCGTTCCGCCCAGCTCGCCGCCGCCGAGAAGAACGCCGCCTCCATCGGCGGATTGCTCGCCGCCGAGAAATACGGTCTGCCCATCCTGGAGCACGACATCCAGGACAACGCCGGCAACGCCACCCGTTTCCTCGTCCTCGGCCGCCAATGCAGCGCGCCCACCGGCAAGGACCGCACCAGCCTCATGATCAGCATCGCCGACGAAGTGGGGGCCCTGCACAAGGCGCTCGCCCCGTTCCGCCGCTACAAGCTGAACATGACGAAGATCGAATCCAGGCCCAGCAAGCGGAAGCCCTGGGAATACTACTTCTTCGTCGATTGCGACGGCCACTTCCAGGACCGCAAGGTCGCCGCCGCCATCCAGGCGCTGGAGGAACACTGCGCCCTCGTGAAGATCCTCGGGAGCTATCCGAACTCGGATTGATCCGCCGCCGGTTCCCTCGTCCTCGTCTTCCTCTTCGTCTCGACTCCGAGGCGCGGGGACAAGGACGGGGAGGATGACGAAGAGGAGGAAGAATCGGACGTTACAGTTCTCAGCTGTTGTCGCCGTCCAGGAACCCGCCCAAGCCGCCGAGCAACGAGCCTTCGCCCTTGCCGCCGCTGCCGGTCTGCGGCGCGGCGCGATGGATGCGGTCGGCCAAGCGGCTGAACGGAAGCGACTGCAGCCAGACGCGGCCCGGCCCGCGCAGCGTCGCGAAGAACAGGCCTTCTCCGCCGAAGAACGCCGTCTTGATCTTGCCCACGTATTGGATGTCGTAGCTGACCGAGGGCTGAAAGGCCACGATGCAGCCGGTGTCCACGCGCAGCGTTTCACCGGGCGTCAGCAGCTTCTCGCGCAAAGTGCCGCCGGCATGGACGAAGGCCAGCCCGTCGCCCTGGAGCCGCTGCATGATGAAGCCCTCGCCGCCGAAGAGACCGGCGCCGATCTTCCGGTTGAAGGCGATCCCCAGCGACACGCCCTTGGCCGCGCAGAGGAAGGAGTCCTTCTGCGCGATCAGCTCGCCGCCGATCTGGCTCAACTGGATGGGCAGGATCTTGCCGGGATACGGCGCGGCGAAGGCCACCTTGCGCTTACCGGCCGCCTGGTTCTGGAAGACCGTGGTGAAGAGCGACTCGCCGGTGATCAACCTTTTGCCCGCGCCCATCAGCTTGTTGAAGAAGCCGCCCGTCTGCTGGCTGCCGTCGCCGAAGATCGTCTCCATGTCGATCCCCTCCTCCATATACATCATGGCCCCGGCCTCCGCGACGGCGGCTTCCTGCGGGTCCAGCTCCACCTCGACGAACTGCATCTCGCTGCCGTGGATCTCGTAATCGACTTCGTGCATCTGGTTCATAGTTCTGTGGCCGTGACGTTCCGCAAAGCCGGGGCGGTTCGTCAACTGGACGGAGACCGGCTTTTTCCACCGCCGCAGCCTCCCGGAGCGAACCCGGGCTTGACGCCCAACCGTAAATTCCGTTATTTCTGTCTTCACAGAAATGAAGAAACTCTCGCCAGTCGAAGAACGGTTCATCCTCCACTGGGGCGAGATGGGCGTCCGCTGGGGGATCAACCGCACCGTCGCCCAGATCCATTCGCTGCTGTTCATCTCCCCTCGCCCGCTCCACGCCGAGGAGATCTGCGAGACCCTCGGCGTCGCCCGCTCCAACGTGAGCAACAGCCTCAAGGAGCTCCAGAACTGGCGCATCGTGAAGGTCGTGCACGTGAAGGGCGACCGGCGCGACCACTTCGAATCCATCCAGGATGTCTGGGAGCTCTTCCGCGTGGTGCTCGACGAGCGGAAACGCCGCGAGATCGATCCCACCCTCGAAGTCCTGCGCGAATGCATCGACCAAGCCGCGAAGGACAAGGAGACGAGCGAACACACCGAGCAGCGCCTGCGCGAGCTGCACGGCTTCTTCGAGACCACCAACAGCTGGTATGAACAGGTCCGCAAACTGCCGGTCGCGGCCCTGACCAAGTTCCTGAAGCTCGGCGACAAGGCGGTGAAACTGCTCGGCCTCGGCGGCTGAGTTTTTTAAGGAGAAATTTCTGTGACTACAGAAAAGACCGACAACAACGACAAGCCCGCGATCCGGGGCTGGGTCGGCTACGACGGCGATTGCGGCCTTTGCGCCATGCTGGTCCGACGCTGCGCCGGGCCCTTTGAGCGACGCGGCTTTGTTTTCCTCCCGCTCCAGAATCCCTGGCTGGCCGGTCGGTTGGGCCTGAAGGACGGCGAGATGCCGGAGGAAATGAAGCTCTTGATGGCCGGCGGCCACGTTGTTGGCGGAGCTGAATCCATCGTCGTGCTGCTCGGCTCCGTAGGTTGGCTGGCTCCGCTGGCGTGGCTGGCTTGGCTGCCCGGGCTGCAACCCCTCACCGTTGCAGCCTACCGCTGGGTCGCCCGGAACCGCCACGCTCTCGGCATTTGCCGAGTGCCCGAACGGCCAGCCCGCCCCCACCACGTCCACACCGCGTTCTTCGAGG
>CBFGQE010000223.1:0-5588 GCA_965650815.1 uncultured bacterium | reverse complement strand
AGCACCGCCCCGCCGACGATGCCCACGTTGTCGGCGTCTTCGGCGGCGAGGATCTCGGCGGCTTTGCCGAGGGAGGGCATGGCGTAGTCCTTCGCCACTTCCACGATGATGCCCATCATCTCGTCTTCCAGCGCGTCGATCACGCCGCCGCCGAGGACGACGGCTTCGGGGTTGAAGACGTTGATGAGGTTGGCCACGGCCACGCCGGTGTAGAAGGCGGCGGTGTCCACGATCTTGCCGACGAACTTGTCGCCTTTGCGGATGGCCTTGCGGAGGTCGCCGCTGCGCATGTCGGCGAGGTCGGGGCCGAGCATCTCGGTGAGGAAGGTCTTCTCGCCCTTCTTCACGCCTTCCTTGATCTGGCGGAACATGGCGGTGCGGCTGGCGAGGGCCTCGAAGCAGCCGCGGTTGCCGCAGCCGCATTTCTGCTCGGAGGAGGCTTCGAGGACCATGTGGCCGACCTCGCCGGCGGAGCCGGTGGCGCCGCCGTAGAGCTTGCCGTCGAGGACGAGTCCGCCGCCGATGCCGGTGCCGAGGAAGACGCCGACGACGTTGCGGAACTTGCCCTTCAACTGCCGCTCATAGACGCCGAGGGTGCAGGCGTTGCAGTCGTTCTCGACGAAGACGGGGATGTCGAGGCGCTTCTCCAGCTCCTTCTTGAGGGGGATGTTCTCCCACTTGGGCATGTTCGGGGCGAAGAGGACCTTGCCGGCCTCTGGATCGACCGCGCCAGCGGCGCCGATGCCGATGCCCCGGACCTGCTTCAGGGTGAGGTCGCACTCGTCCACCGCGTCCTTGACCACGCGGGCGATGCGGTCGAGGACGGTGTCCACGCCGCGTTCGGACTTGGTGCTGATCTTCTCCGTGCCGAGGAGGCGGAGCTGGGGATCGAAGACGCCGGCGAGCAGCTTGGTGCCGCCGAAATCGACGCCGATGAAGACTTCCTGTTTGGAGCCGGGTTCGGGCATGGAGGTTCGGGTGTTGGTGTTGCGTTCCGTGCCGCGGCAGGAATGGCCGCGCTGCCGGTCCGACGCGTCGCGAGGAAGACCGTCTCCACCACCCCGGACCGGTTGGTGGCGGTTTGGTTACTTGGACCGCAGGACCGCTTCAATCTTCTTTCTCAGCTCCTTGGTGATTTCCTCGGGCGAGCGGCTGGCATCGACGATGGTGAAACCGTAGGTCTTCTGGAGGTGCTGGAAGGTGTCCGCGATCATCGCCTGGTAGCGGATGAAGCTGTCGAACATGTCCCGCGACAGCCCGAGATCCATGCCGCTCTCCCAGTAGTCGAGGGCGAAGTCCTTGGCGAAGTTGCGCTGGACGAGTTCCTCGGCGGGGACGTTGAGGTAGAAGACGGCGTCGGGCACGAGGGCGATGCCGTAGAGGTTGCGGAGCCAGGCCTCGTCCATGCCCCGGACCATGTCGCGGGCCATGAGGGTGTAGATGTAGCGGTCGCAGAGGACGATCACGCCGGCGCGCAGGGCGGGCAGGATGGTGTTCTCCAGCTGGTCGGCGAAATCCGTCGCGTAGAAGAGGCTGAGCGTGGTGCGGCTGAGGATGTTTCCGCGCTTGGCCTGGTCCAGCTCCTCGCTGACGAGGGTGGATCGCTTGATGCCGACCTGGATGGCGGAATGGCCGCAGCCTTCGAGCCATTGGACGAGCTGCATGATCTGGGTGGAACGGCCCGAGCCGTCGGCGCCTTCCACCACGATGAGCTTGCCGCCGAGCGCGGCGGGATCGACGCCGGGCAGCCCGTGGCCGTAGTAGCGGCGCTGGGCGGGCACGGGCACGGGGATCGTGGCGGCGGCTTTCGGGGAACGGGACTTCGCTTTCATCCGGTCTTTGCGGGCTAGACTCCACCTGCGGGACGGCGACTGGCAAGCGCCGTCGAAGGTCCGGCGCGGCGTTCAAGTTTCCGCGCGGCCGGTCGATGAACTCTGGAGCCGGGTGGATGCCGGGCGAACAACAAGAAGATGTCACGAGAAGAACAGGAAAGGCCCGGCCCGGCCGCCGGCGAGCCGAAGAAGCTGCTGCAGGTGGTCTATGTGAGCTCGGCGGCGGAACCGTGGACCGAAGAGGCGCTGGTGGAGGCGCTGGGCTCGTTCCGGGAAAAGAACACCCGCCGGGGCATCACCGGCATGCTGCTCCACTGCGACGGCAATTTCATCCAGGCGATCGAAGGCCCGCCGGACGAGATCCTGCAATTGGAGCGGAAGATCGCGGCCGATCCGCGGCACCACGGCTTCATCGCCATGATCCGGCGCGAGCTGGCGACACGGGAATTCGACGGATGGTCCATGGGCTTCCGCAACCTCACCCGACGCGATCTCTCGGCCTTTCCCGGCTGGGCCGATGTGCTGAACGGAAACCGGCGCGGCCTGGAATCCCCGGATCGTCCCGGCCAGGCTTTGCGCCTCCTGCAGACGTTCCGCGACACGGCGCGGGGTTGATCGCCGACACGGGCGCGTTCAGCGCAGCAGCCAGCCCAGGACGAAGAGCAGCAGCAGGCCTGCGGCCGTCAGGACGACCCAGTGTTTGTTCGCGGGCTTTTCCCGGACGCCTCCGCCCTCGTCGAACTCCCGCTTCACGAAGTCTTCGTAGTCGAAGTCCTCGTCCGGCAGACCCAGCCGGCCGGAGGTGTCGCCGTCCTCGTTCCAGCCGGTGTTCCAGTCCGCGCCGCAGTGGGGACAGGCGCTGGCGTTGCGGGGAACCGACTCGTCGCAACTGGGACAGGGATCGGGGGCCGGGCGGCGTTTCATGCCGGGAAAATAGAACGCGACGACCCGCTGGGAAGTCCGAAGGTCGGAGGCCGGGCAGGACTCCGCGCACCAGGTATTCCGGAAAATCCGATGCTTCCCCGCACGGATCTTATACCGGCGAAGGAGCCGACACGGCACGGCTGCGGCGGCGGTGGAGGAGTTTCGCGAACAGCCGCCCCGTGCGGCGGAGAGTGGCGCCCAGCAGCAGTCCGCCGAGAATCAGCCCCGCGACGCCGATGACGGCGGAGCCGGATCCTTCTGAGCCTTCGATGCCTTGGGCCAAGGAGTCTCGGCTGAGGAAGACGAGCGTCGCCCCGCCCGCGCAGGCGATGAAGCCGAGGCCGGAAGCGATGCCGCAGACGACTTCTTTGGTGTTCGGGGCACGGGTGTCTCCGGGAATGGTGGCGTGGTGGTGACGACGGCGAATGGCGGTCGTCACTTCGGGCACGGGTTGGTTGAACCCTTCTTCGGTGAGACGCACGGTCGGGCTGCGGCCGGTTTTGTCGTGCCAGTGGAGCAGGTCTTTCTCGGAAAGGTGCCGGACCACTTCGCGGAGATCGGCGTCATCCAGCCCGGTCTGCTTCGCGAGGCTGCGGGCGTCCCAGAAGCGGGTGGCCATGAGCGACGGATCTTGGTGGGGATGCGCGACGCGATGTCTGCGCTCCGCCGCGATGACCAGGGCGAGATACTTCAGGCTGGCTTGTTCGATGGAGTTCATGGATGGCACGACGTTTGGGGTGGTGTTTGCGGCGACACCGGCACTTATCCCAAGCAAGCCGTGTCCCAAGGGTCGCCGGAGCCGTCGAGTAGTCTCAACAGCCCGCTGTCGAGGCTGGACGGGAACGGGATGCGCGCAAGCGCGGGGGTGGAAGATTTCTCGGCTGGCCCGGCCAACTCCGGGCAGAACGCCCGGCGGCTTGGCAAAACGCCCGCTTCAGGACGGCAACGCCCCTCCGGCCGGAGGCGGGGAAGCGATTCCCCTACCTTCGTCGTTTTTTCCGGGACGGCCGACGACGGGAGCATCGGCCGGGCGCTCAGGCCACGATGCCCTGGATGATGCGGCCGTGAACGTCGGTCAGGCGGAAGTCTCGGCCCTGGTAGCGGACGGTGAGCCTGAGGTGGTCGATGCCGCAGAGGTGGAGCATGGTGGCGTGGAGATCGTGGACGTTCATCTCCTGGCCGTCCTTGAGGTAGCTGTAGCCGAGCTCGTCGGTGTTGCCCCAGACGTGGCCCGCCTTCACCCCGCCGCCGGCCATCCAGATGCTGAAGGCCTTGATGTGGTGGTCGCGGCCGGAGCCCTGGCCCATCGGCGTGCGGCCGAATTCACCGCCCCAGATGACGAGCGTGTCTTTCAGGAGACCGCGCTGGTCGAGATCCTTCACCAACGCGGCGCTGGCCTGGTCCACGTCCTTGGCCGCCACCGGCATGTTCTTTTCGATGTCGCCGTGGTGGTCCCAGGCGCGATGGTAGAGCTGGACGAAACGCACGCCGCGTTCGGCGAGGCGACGGGCCATGAGGCAATTGGAGGCGAAGCTGCCGTCGCCCGGTTCCTTGATGCCATACATGTCCAAAACGTGCTGCGGTTCCTGCGCGAACTCGGTCAGTTCCGGCACCGAGGTCTGCATCCGGAAGGCCATCTCGTATTGGGCCACGCGGGTCAGCAATTCGGGATCGAGCGTCTCCTCGTGCTTGAGGCCGTTCAGGCGGTTCACTTCCTCGATGATCTGGCGCTGGGTGCTCTGGCAGACGCCTTCGGGATTGCCGACGTAGTGGACGGCCGCCCCTTTGGACTGGAACTGGATGCCCTGGAATTTGCTGGGGAGAAAACCGGACGACCATTGCCGCGCGGAAACCGGCTGCACGCCGGCGTCGCCCTTGGACGTGAGCACGACGAACCCGGGAAGATCCGCGCTCTCCGCGCCGAGCCCGTAGAGCAACCAGGAGCCCATGCTGGGTCGGCCCTTGATGATCGAGCCGCTGTTCATGAAGGCGTGCGCCGGGTCGTGGTTGATCTGTTCCGTGTGCATCGAACGGACGACGCAAAGCTTGTCCGCGATGCCCGCGATGTGGGGAAAGAGCGACGACACCTCGATGCCCGACTGGCCGTGGCGGGCGAACTCGACGAACGGGCCCCGCGCCTTGAGCGGCGTGTTCTGGAGCTGGGCGAGCTGCTGGCCCTTGGTCAACGATTCCGGGAACGGCTGGTCGTGCAGCTCCTTCAGCTTGGGTTTCCAGTCGAAGCTCTCCAAGTGCGACGGCCCGCCGGCCATGCAGAGATGGATCACGCGCTTGGCCCGCTGCGGGAAGTGCAGCGGCGAAACCACGCCCCGGAGCGCGTCCGCCCCCGGAGCCGCGTTCCCGGCGAAGGCCTTCGGGTTGAAGAGCGAGGCCAGCGCCATGCCGCCCAGCCCGTAGGCCGAGCGCGCCAGGAACGAGCGACGGTTGATGCTCCGCTGAAACTCGATGGGGTCCATGCGGGGAGACTACGCCTTGGCTCAGCGGCGGAAAAGGCTTCCGTTCGTCGAACGACGCTCCGCGTTCCGCCTGAACCGATCCGCCTCAGATCACGTAGTCGAGCGGATCTTTCCCGGTGCCTTGGAAGAGCCGGACGCGTTCGCAGAGCGTCGCGACGGTCACATTCTCCAGGATCTTCGCCGTGGCTTCGCGCACTTCGGCCATGACGGAGCGGATGGAGCAGTTCGCTTCATCCGGACAGGTGCATTTTTCGTAGAAGAACTCGCTGACGCACGGCACCGCCGCCAAGGGACCCTCCAAATGCCGGATGATCTGGGCCAAGGTGATCTGGCCCGGGGAACGGCTGAGTTTGTAGCC
>CBFGQE010000222.1:0-5602 GCA_965650815.1 uncultured bacterium | reverse complement strand
CGGGCGCGGCTCCCAGATTCCCTGGCACCTGCCGGAGGACTTCAAATGGTTCAAATCCTGCACCATTGGGAAGACCGTGCTCATGGGCCGGAAAACCTATGAAAGCTTGGGCAAGCCACTGCCTAATCGTCTCAACGTGGTCTTGACCAGGAACCCTAGGATTCTTGCCGGAGGACCGGAGGTTCCACCGATCTACAGACAAGCCAAACATAGCAGCGCAGCGAGAGCTGCGCTTGATCGTGCGCAGAAGCTATCGATTCAACCCGATCTAGGTGCATCACTGAGCCCGACGGAATTGGTTGTCTGGCAAGACTGGGAAAAGCTGACCAAAGGGCTAGGAGGTGAAGTCTGGGTGGTGGGCGGTGCCAACATTTACGAACAGACTCTCCCGCACTGCTCCGATCTCTACCTTACTCTCGTGAAGCGAACGGTAGATGGAGACGTCTTGTTCCCGTCCTTCGAAGACCAATTCGAGCTCGTCGCCGAACTCCGCGACACCCCGGACTTCAAGATCCTGCACTATCGCAGGAAGAGGTAGGGACGGTTCGCCGAACCGTCCCCATCTGCCGACGCAGGAGGCGCGAACGCAGCGAGCATCTCTGGAGCCGAGCAGACGCCACTGCAGATGCTCACTGCGTTCGCCACACTCCGCTCGAATCAGGGACGGCTCGGCGAGCCGTCCCTACCCCGTTGCTCTCACCCCGCCTTCGCGTGCGTGCAGACCAGGTCCTTCGCCGGATCGATGCCCCAGCGCTGGCCGATCTGTTCGAGGTCTTGGTTCAACGACCAGCGGTCGGCGACGGGTTCGCCGGTGTGGGCAGGATTGCCGCCCTTGAGATCCATGCAGCCCTTGTTGTTGCCGATGTCCGTGATGCTCGCGACTTCCTCGGCGGAAAGCTTCACGTCGGGCAGGGAGGCCAGCTCCGCGATCTTCGCCTCGATGGTTTTGCCCTGGCCGCCGGTTTCTTCGATCAACGTGGGGATGACGCTCTGGACCGCCGGATGGGCGAGGTTCCACAAGCACGCGAGTTGGAGCAGCGTGAGACCGTGCTTCTCGGCAACGGCGCGCATCTTCGCGATCTTCTCGTTGCCGGTTTCCACCCAGCCCTTGGGCCGGTAGGTGCGGTGGTCCCATTCGCCGAATTTGTGGCCGGGCTTCACGTCGTCGTGGAAGAGCCCGCCGTGATCGACGACACGGGTGATGATCTTCACGTCGTGCTTCACCGCCGCCGGGAGGCAAAGGCCGCCGGGCCAAGGCTCCAGCGGGTTGAGGATGATCATGGCCCAGTCGATCAACGCACCGAAGCGCTCGAAGGAGAGGATGATGTCGAGCGAGAAGCCGTTGGCGGGTCCGGGCGCGATGCCGAGACGGGTGGCCAAGCCGGCGTCCTTCAGCTTCTCCAGGCCCTTCCAGACGGCGTCGCTGCTGTAGCCGATGGAGTCGGGGTTGTGGAGCATGAGGAGGTCGAACTTGTCCGCGCCGCAACGTTGGAGGCTCTTCTCCGTGGCCATGCGGAGGTAGTCGGCATAGTCGGAGGGTTGGCGCAGGCGCGGATCGGTGAAGCGGGGGAAGCCCTTCGCTCCGTCGCGCTTGCCGGTGTAGTAGTCGTGGCCCACGGCACCGACCAGGCAGTAGGTGTCGCGCGGGATGCCGGCCAGCGCCTTGCCGAGCATCTCGTCGGCCGCGCCGTTGCCATAGACATCGGCGGTCATGAAGGTGCGGATGCCCCGGTCGTAGGCGAGGCGGATGGAGGAGACGAAGCGCTCGTCGGAGAGCGGTTCGCCGAAGTGCATGAAGCGGCCCCCGTTCCAGGTGCCGTAAGCGGTGCGAGTCAGGTCCATGTTCAAAAAGGTGCGGAGAAACTACCAGCGCCGCCGGAGATGCAAACGGGAAACTCCGAGCGGATCTTTGCCGTCAGCCAACTTTCCTTGCCGTGGCGTTCCGGCGGCCACGCATCACCGGTCTTGGGCATGGACGAGCCTTGAATCTTTCCGCTACACCAGCCCGGTCAACCCTCGGGTCACTCCAACCATCATCACCATCGCCATGAGCAAAACGGTTCCCACCCTCCCCTCGAACTTCGCCGGTCCTCTCGGCCTTGTGCATCTGCCTCGCCTGTGGCTCAAGTCGCTCCTTGCCGCCACCGGCCGGTTGGCCGACGGCTACAAGGACATCGGCCCCGGCTACGACTTCATGGTGCTCGGCGCCATCGGCATCTCGCCCGACGCAGCCCGCGCCTACATCCATTCGGCCAAGCCGAGCTATTTCGAGTTCGAGAAATGGATTCGCAGCCAGCCCGGCGTGAAGCTGGACCAAGCCACGATCAACGCCAGCAACGCGGCCGTGATCGGCTACAACCACGGCGACGACGTGCGGAAGGGCATCCTCGGTGCCGCTGGTCTCCCCGACGAAGGCCGGTTCAAGGACGCCGTGACCCTGAACTGCTTCGACGACCTGATCGAAGCCCACGCGGCGGCGGTGAAGTAGGCAGGTAAATGACATGAAAGCGTTGAGCGCTCTTTCAGTTGTCGCACTCTTGGCTGGGATGTGCGGGTGTGGCCAGCCGTTCAAGTCCAGCGGCTACACACGCAGCGCGACAAACGGTGTCGTATATTCGTGTGAGATAACGCACTTGGGCTCATCCGCAGAGCCGATCATCCTGCTGTCACGCGCTGGAGGACCCGGCAAAGACTATTCCTTCACCTGGGAAGTCCACTCCAAAGGGCTGCTGGTCGTGGATGGCAGCCCGCTCAAGCCGGTTTCACAGCCCACTGCCTACTTCAAGGTGGATGGCGAATTGAAGAGCAAGGCCATCTCGGAGGCAGGCGTTTGGTATGCTCTGTTTCGTGAGCGTTCTCCGACCCCGGAGGAGTTCGCGCTTATCTTCGACGAGATTGAGCGCGGCGAATAAGAAGCGAAACCTTTTCTGCACCGCCTAGCCCGCTTCTCGCAGGCTAGGCGTTTCATTTCTCATCGCGAGAAGTCCTGCAATTTCAGGTTTGGCCCGTCCTCGCCGTCGTGCTGTAACTCCCCTGTGCCCGACGCGCCCAAGCCACTTCCGCCGATCCTCAATCGACCCGTCGGGGTCATCCGCGGCGTAGGACCGGAGCGGACGGCGCAGTTGGCGCGGCTGGAAATCCGCACCGTCGGCGATCTGTTGCTGCACGGACCGCGTCGGCACGAGGACCGCCGACACTTCAAGAGCATCAAGGAACTGGTCCCGGGCGAACCCGCCACCACGCGTGGCCAGGTGGTCGCGCTGGGGACCAAGACCTTCAAGAAGAACACCCGTTCGGTGGTGGAGGTCATCGTGGAGGACGGCACCGGCCGGCTGCATCTGCGCTGGTGGAATCTGCCCTTCATGGAGCGCATGTTCTCCGTGGGCGACGAGCTCTTCATCTTCGGCAAGATGGGCGACCGCAAGCCGCGCTCCATGGACCATCCGGAAACGGAGATCATCGAGGCGGGCGACGAGCTGTTCATCCACATCAACCGCGTCACGCCGATCTACCCGCTGACCGAAGGGTTGCCGCAGCGTTCCATCCGTGGCTTCGTCTGGCGCGCGTTGGAAGCGGCCGCTGGACAGATCCCCGATCCGCACGCCGCGCTGCTGCCGGCCGTTTGGCCGTCGCGAGAAACGGCGTTGCGAAAGCTCCATTTCCCGGAGGAACCGGCCGATTCGGAGCGTGGCCGCCGGCGGTTGGCCTTGGATGAATTCCTCGATCTCCAGATCGCGATCCAGCGTCGCCGCCGGAACCTGGAACGCAATGCCACCTCGCTGCCCTGCGCCGGGGACAATTCGTTGATCAAACCCTTCCTCGCGCAGCTCGGTTTCCCGCTGACCGACGCGCAGGCGAAAGTGCTGAAGGAAATCCGGGCCGATCTCGGCGGCAAGGTGCCGATGCGCCGTTTGCTCCAGGGCGACGTGGGCGCCGGCAAAACCGTGGTCGCCGCCTGCGCCGCGCTGATGGCGCTGGAGAGCGGCTTCAGCGTGCTGCTGATGGCTCCCACGGAGATCCTCGCCGAACAGCACGCCCGCAACTTCCGCCGTTGGCTGGAACCGCTTGGCATTGCCGTAAATGTCTGGACCGGCAGCGTAAAGAGCGACGCACGAGGCCAATTGCCCGGTATCCGGAATCCGGCATCCGGCATCCGGCATCCGGGATCGGGTATCGGAGATCCGCGCCCCTCCCTCACCATCGGCACCCACGCCCTGATCGACGGCGGCTTCGCGATGGAGAATGTCGGCCTCGTGGTCATCGACGAGCAGCACAAGTTCGGCGTGGGCCAGCGCGAGAAGCTGGTGCGCAAGGGCCGCTATCCCCATCTGCTGGTGATGACCGCCACGCCCATTCCGCGCACGCTCGGGCTGACGCTCTACGGCGATCTCGACGTGTCGGTCATCGACCAGTTGCCCGGCGGACGGGGTCGCATCCGCACCTTCGTCCGACCGATGGATGCCTTGCCCAAGGTCTGGGACTTCATCCGGGAAAAGCTCCAGGCCGGCCGCCAAGCCTACGTGGTCTATTCCCGCTTGGAGGAAGCCGACACCGCCGCCGGAGTAAAGGCCGCGACGCACGAGTTCGAAAGGTTGAAGACCGTCTTCGCCCCGCACCCCGTGGGCCTGATCCACGGCCGGATGAAGCCGGAGGAAAAGGAGCTGGTGATGCGCGCCTTCCGCGACAACCAGGTGCAGGTGCTCTTCGCCACGTCGGTCATCGAGGTCGGCGTCGATGTCCCGAACGCGACCGTCATGGTGATCGAGAACGCCGAGCAGTTCGGCCTGGCGCAGCTCCACCAGTTGCGCGGCCGCATCGGTCGTGGCGCGCACGATTCCTTCTGCATCCTCGTCGCCACCGCCAAGACCGCTGCGGCTCACCAGCGACTGAAAATCATGGAAGCGACGAACGACGGCTTCCGGCTGGCGGAGGAAGATCTGCTGCTGCGAGGCCCAGGTGAGCTCTTGGGCCAACAGCAGAGCGGCCTGCCCAAGCTGCGCTTCGGCGATCTGCTGACCGATCGAGAACTGGTCGAGGAAGCGCGAGATTTGGCCAAGGTGTTTCTGGACCGGGAACCCGAAGTGAAGAAGGTAGCGAGAATGGCCTAGCATGGCCGAACGACGGCTTTCTCGATCTCGACAATCCCAATTCTCACTTTCGCGCGAGAGCACGGACGCCGAGCGGGACAGTTGCGTCCAATTCCCGAGCAGCTCTGCTGATATGCCGCCTTGTCGCCCGATTTTGCTGACCTGCGCCCCTCTCAAGTGCCGCCCCGGCGTGCCGATACTCTCCCCAAGATGAGGGTGGCACCCGTGGTGCTATTTCTCATTCGCGGTCACGACGGGCAATGAGTGAGCCGACAACGTAATCAAATAATCAGCCCGCCGTCTGGTTCACACCGCGACCAACAACAGACTCGCAACATGAAAACTCAGCGCAACAACAAGGGCTTCACCCTCGTCGAAATCATGATCGTCGTGGCGATCATCGGCCTCCTCGCCGCCATCGCCATCCCGAACTTCGTCAAGGCCCGCACCACGGCCCAGACCAACGCCTGCATCGCGAACCTCAAGCAGATCGACGGCGCCAAGGAGCAGTATGC
>CBFGQE010000221.1:0-5604 GCA_965650815.1 uncultured bacterium | reverse complement strand
ACCTGTGTCTGAAGTCACAACCGTAACGGAAAAGCCTGTCGGTGAGTCCCGGGGCTCGAGCATGGGCGTTCCGGCATAGGGAACAAATGCGTTCAACGGAGGCACCGGGGTGTTGTTCCAACTGAATGTGCGTTCGCCTTCGATGGGCGAAAATGCGTGGGTCTCCAATGTTCCATCCCAAGTTGATTGCGCTGAAACGGTGACTCTTTGTGGGCCCTCCAGCCAAAATCGTCCGACACGTTTGGGCTCTAGTGAAAACGGCACCCGCAGCGTGTTGGTCAGGTGGGCCAGCGGTGGCGCTTCGGGAGCGGGAGGCGGGAGTTCCACTGATTGCAGTTGGGGAACCGGCGGTTGCTCCGCCACTTCGGGTTCACTGCGTGGGCGGAAGTTGTCCGCTTCAAAGGGTCTGATCAGGTAGGCCAGCAGCATCGCGGGCACGATCAGGTTGGCCAGTTGAGTGCGGGTCTCGGGCCAGCGGCGGCGATCCCTCCGCCAGACAAAGAACGCGGCCCCGATGACGGCTAACCGCGCGAGCCCGTCCCAGAACGGAAACGGTTGCGCCATCCTGGCCGAATGCCGCTCCACGAACGAAACAAGGAGCCCGCCGAGGATCAGGACCAGGATCACCTTGAGGCCGGTGACTTCACGCCGGGTCATGGCCTCCGTTTGCGGCGACAGCTTGCGGCGGCGCAGCAGCACTTCGCCAATCGCCAACGCCAGCCCGGCGACGACGAGGAGAAAAGCCGGTGGAAGGATGTTGGACAGCGCGGCGACCAGCGCGGCGACCTGGCCGAGAATCATCATTCCCAGCCAGATCAACGCTGCCCACGCGACCAGTTTCCACACGATGGAGCCTTCGGTGGAAAGGGTGTCGTTGAGCAGGCGGTCGAGCCGGTTCCACCCGTTAAGCGGTTCATCGCCGGACGCCGAAGCCGCTGTCTTGGTCTCCGGTCTGGGTGGATTGGGAGCCGCTGCCACGGTTTCCACCTGCGTCTTCACTTCGGCGGCGCTTTGTTGGCGGAGGGCGCGTTCCTTCTCCAGGGTGCGGAAGACGATCTCGTCCACGCGGTGGTCCACCGCGCTCTTGGACGACGGCGGGCCGAAGCGGCCGAGGGGCAGTTCGCCCGTCAGCATTTCGTAGAAGACGACGCCGAGGGAGAAGATGTCGGCGCGGTGGTCCACGTCGGACGGGTGCTCGATCTGCTCGGGCGCCATGTATTGCGGGGTGCCGAGGGAGGCGCCGCTGGCGGTAAGGGTGCTGCCGGGAACGGTGTCGCCGAGCATCTTGGCGATGCCGAAGTCGGCGATCTTCACCCGGCCCTTGGTGTCGAGGAGCAGGTTCTCGGGCTTGATGTCGCGGTGGAGGACGCCTTCATCGTGGGCGTATTGCAGGGCCTCGCAGATGCGCGGGACGAGGGCGAGGGCTTCGGCCGGGGTGAACTTCCCGGCGGACATGGCCTGGCGGAGATTCACGCCGTCCACGAACTCCATCACCAGGTAGAAGAACGCGCCGGCGTGGCCGTGGTCGTAGATGGCGACGATGTTCGGGTGGCTGAGCTTGGCCAGGGTGCGGGCCTCGCGGGTGAAGCGCTCCTCAAAGCTGGCGTCCTTGGCCAGGGATTCGGGCAGGATTTTCAGGGCGACCAAGCGGTCGAGCTTTGGCTGGCGCGCCTTGTAAACGACGCCCATGCCGCCTTGGCCGATGAGCTCCAGGATTTCCAGTTGCGGGAAGGCGGCGCGCAGTTCGTCGATCAGAGGCGGTTCGGGGCGTTGCGGCGCGGTGGTGAGGACGACGGTGGCCGGGGCGGCGGCGGCGGCGAGGAGGCAGGCCGGGCAGAGGCCGAGCGGGGCGTTCTCCGGCAACGCGGCGCCGCACTTGGGGCATCGGCCCGGGGGACCGGACGGCGGAAGGGTTGGATCAGCGTTCATGCTACCGGTTCCTGAGGAAAGGCGGACGAGGGGTTACAAAGAATCCGCCGGGGAAGGAAGCGTGGAGAAACCCCGCGCTCCACGGAGGGAAGCCATCGAGAAAGCGACCGCGATGGCGGAGGTCATGCGCCCACGGCTTTCTGAGGTCCAACTCTCCGGTGGGGTTGGGAAGGCTGAGTTCTGATCGAGGTCGGGTCCCTGGCTCGAAGCTCGGGCTAAACTGACCGGCAACGCGGGAAGAAATGCTCCGCCTCGCTTGGGGATCCAAAGAGCCAACGCCGGCCCTTGCCCGGATGGGAAGGAACGTGTCTTCGGAAAAGGCGCTTCAAGCACGGCGAAGTCCCCGCCGCATTGACGGACGGGCCGGGGCTTTGGAACGGTCCAGCCGTGCGCATCATCACGTCGGTTGCCGCCATGCAGCGGCAGGCTCTTCGCTGGAAGCGGACGGGCGTCCGCGTCGGGTTCGTCCCGACCATGGGGTATCTCCACGCCGGTCACATCGATCTCGTGAAGGAGGCGCGTCGGAGCGTCGGAGCGAAGGGCGTCGTGGTCGTGAGCATCTACGTGAACCCGACCCAGTTCGCGCCCACGGAGGATCTTTCCCGCTATCCGCGCGACTTCGCCCGGGATCGCCGTCTGTGCCGCGAAGCGGGCGTGAATGCCATCTATCTGCCGTCCGACGCGGAGATGTATCCCGGCAAGGCGGAGGGCCGCTACAGCACCTACGTCGTCGAGGAACGTCTCTCGCGGGGAATGGAAGGCGTGTCGCGTCCGACACATTTCCGGGGCGTCACCACTGTCGTGGCCAAGCTCTTCAACCTTGTGCTGCCGGATGTCGCCGTCTTCGGCGCGAAAGACTGGCAACAGGCGGCCGTCGTCCGGCGCATGGTGCAGGATCTGAACTTCCCGCTCGAACTCGTGGTGGCACCGACCACGCGCGAGGCCGACGGATTGGCCATGAGTTCGCGGAACAAATACCTCTCGCCGTCGCAGCGCGCCGAAGCCGTGGTCCTGTCGCGGTCCCTTCAAGCCGCTGCTGAACGCGTCGCGGACAAGCCCGCCAAGGCCTCGGCCCTGCGCGCGTGGATCGAGCGGAAGATCGTGGCCGAATCCGGCGGACGTCTGGACTACGTCGAGTTCTTCGATCCCGAGACGCTGGAGCCGGTCGCGACGGTGCGGCCGGGCACGCACATGGCGTTGGCCGTGTTCTTCGGGACGACCCGTTTGATCGACAACGCGCGGCTGTAGATCGGGGGCTGTTTCGCTGGCTCCGCCGATCCTTCGGCTGCTACGGTGCCGCCGCATCCCGAACCATGAGAATCCGTCACAAGAGAGTGTTGCTGGCCCTCGGCTGGTATGACTACCGCCTCCATCGCGGCATCGAGACCTACGCGCAGGAGCATGGCTGGCAGCTCTTCGCCAACTACACCCGCGAGAAGGTGATCCCCTGGGGCTGGAACGGCGACGGCATCCTCGCGTGGCTCGGGGCAGGGGACGATCTGGCGGAGTTCGTCGGCCAGACCAAGAAGCCGACGGTCGATTTCAGCTTCCGGCGCAAGCACCTCAAGTTTCCCCGCGTCCTGGAGGACCACGCGCACGCGGCGCAGTTGGCGGCCGAACACTTCCTCGCGCGCGGCTTCCGCCACTTCCTCTACTACAGCCCGGACGACAACTGGTCCTACGAGGAGCGCGGCATCGGCTTCACCACCGCGATCAAGCGCGCTGGCCACGACTGCGGCTGGCTGCGTTGGCACAAGGCCGACGAATTCCGCACGGACCGAGGCCAGTGGAAGGCCAAGGGCGCTTGGCTGATGAAGCAGATCGCCGCCGCGCCCAAGCCCGTCGGTGTCTTCGCCGCGAACGACGATGCCGCGCTCGACGTGCTGGAAGCCTGCGAACGCGCCGAGCTGAACGTGCCCGAACAGGTCGCCATCGTCGGCGCGGAGAATTCGCTGCTCGCGCCCAACGCGATGAAGACGCCCATCTCCAGCGTGGACACGAACCTGGAGGCGCTCGGCTATCGCGGCGCGCGGTTGCTGGACGAACTGATGAGCGGCAAGGCCGCGCCCGAAGTGCCGGTCCGCATTCCCGCCGCAGGACTTGTGGTGCGGAAGAGCAGCGACCTCTTCGCCGTGAAGCATCCCGGCGTGGCCCGCAGCCTGCGCTTCATCGCGAACAACTGCCACCAGCCGATCAGCGTGAAGGATCTGCTCACGCCCGCCGCCATGTCGCGGCGCGGCCTGCACAAGGCCTTCCTCGAACACCTCGGCCGCACGCCCGGCCAGGAACTCCAGCGCGTCCGCATCGACCACGCCAAGCGTCTGCTGGCCGAGTCGGACAACAAGATCGAGGTGCTGGCGGGCATGTGCGGCTACCGCAGCGCGAACAGTTTCTGCGTCGCCTTCAAGCAGGCCACCGGCTTCTCGCCCAAGCAGTATCGCCTCTCCGTCGGGAAGTGAGGGGCGGTGGGGCACCGCGCAAGAATCCATCGAAAAGAGCGGCAAAGAGAAGGGGCTTTCGTTGCGTCCGGGCGGGCGCGCCGCAGGCCTCGCCGCTGGGGTGCTGATTTCTCACGCCGGTTTGCAAACATGGGGACTGCCGCCTGCCGTGGGCGGCTGTTACACCTAGCCTGTTCCCCAATTTTCCTTGGTCCGGCGCGCTGCCGTGCAGCCGGTCTTCCGTCCACCGGACCTGGCCCGGGAACGGAGCGGCGGGCGGCGGGGCATGGAGAAGGGGAGCAGAGCAACCATGACACCCCAACCTCTGTTCCATCCCCGTTCCCGCCGCGCGCTTCGGTTGCCGGCCGGGCTTTTCCATCCGGCTCTCGTGGCCGGTTCGATCCTGCTCCTGGGCTCCGTCGCCGCGCGCGCCGCCAGCGGTTCCTGGGCGGTGGACGCCTCCGGCAACTGGAGCGCCGCCGCGAACTGGACCGGATCGGCCATCGCCGACGGCGCGTCGAGCCTCGCCACCTTCAACCTCGACCTGACGTCCATCCACACCGTCACGCTCGATTCGGACCGCACGCTGGGCGGGCTCGTCTTCGGCGACACCGACGCGGCGAACAGCCCGGGCGGCTGGATTCTCACCGGCGGCACGCTGACCCTGGACAGCGGTGCCACCGCGCCGCAGATCACGGTCAACGCCATGAACGGTGCGGCGGGTTTGCAGGACGCGACGAACGACGTGGTCCTGGCCTCGATCCTCTCCAGCCCGCTCGGCTTCGTGAAGAAGGGCCCGGGCACGCTCACGCTGATGGGGGCGAATGCCCTTGGGGCTTCCGTGCAACTGGACGAAGGCATCGTCGCCATCGGCAACGCGTCCGCGCTCGGCTCCGGCAACCGCGCCGTGGTCTATAACGGCGGCGGCGTGCAGGTCTGGGGCGGCGGCCCGGCCTTCGGCAACACGAACCTCATCCAGACCACCGGCTCGCTCATCAGCTCCAACGGCAACTACGACGCTTGGAACGGCCGCTGGGTCGGCTCGGGCACGATGTTCATCCACTCGAACGGCCGCATCACGCCCGGCGGCGGATCGGCCACGGCGCTGGCGGACTTCACCGGCACCATCGACCTCACGGACAGTTCTTCGGCGAACAACACCCGGATCAATCTCGGCAACAACGCGCTCTACGACCTCAGCAGGATCACGCTCAACGCCGGTTCCAATGGCGGCCGC
>CBFGQE010000220.1:0-5658 GCA_965650815.1 uncultured bacterium | reverse complement strand
GCGCGGGCGCGGGGATCGCGCAACATGCGCCGGGCCTCGGCCGCGAGCACGCCGGGACGTTGCAGCTCACCGGCGGCGGCGCGGGCCAGCAGGGCTTCATCGGGCAGGCTGGACCAGAGGAAGTAGCTCAGGCGATTGGCCAGCGCATAGTCGGACAGGGGAACGGTTCCCGAAGAACCGGCTGTGCGCGGCGATTTCGGACGACGCGCTCCATCGCCCACCTTGGCCAGCCCTTCTGCTTCGGCCAGATCCACGCGATAGAGGAAATTCGGCGACATCAAGACGCTGACCAGCGTGTCGCGCAGGGCCTCTTCGTGGTCGAGTTCGTCGGTCTTTCGCAGCGCGGCGTAGAATTCCGCGAGCGAACGGCGCTCCGCATCTTCCAACGGACGGCGATAGGCGCGTTCGGCGAAGGCGGCCACGGACGCGAGGTGCTTGCTCTCCGCTTCGGCCCGGAGCCGGTCGATGCGGATGACGGACGCTTCGACGCGTTGGAAGTGTTCGCGGATGGCGGCGAGCGCGGCCGGACTGGCTCCGCGCTTCTGGGCCTTGGCGTGATAGACCTCGGCGAGCTGGCGGACCTTTTCCGGGGAGCTGCATGTCTTGTCCTCGGCCCGGGCGAAGTCGAACTCCGCGTCGATCATGAAGCGCGAGTCGGTGCGCTCGAACCAGATCATGCTGGAGTGCATCCGGTGCGGGATATTGGCCACGAGGTAGAACTCGTCCCATAGCCGGTCCAGCTCCCGTCGGCCCGCGTCGTCGAGGATCAGATCGTAAAGCGGGCCGTCATCGCGGAAGTAGCCGGTCATGCTGTGGAACCCGGCGCTGAGCAGGCGGCCCTTGTTGCTCTCGTCCTCGTCGTCGAGAAAGATGCGCGAACGTTCCGAGACGTAGAACGCGTCGGGGAACACGTCGGCGAAGCGACCGATGGCGGCCTCCCAACGCGCGCGTTCGGCGGGATCGGCCGGGATGGCGAGATCGGGATCGGCCCGGCGCAGCTTGGCCCGGTCGCGGCGCGACATCTTCTTGGCCTCTTCGGGGGACGGTTCCGGCGAAGGCGCGAACTGCCCTTCGATCTGGAGCACCGCCGGATCGTAGCGGCGGCGGTTGGCCGCCATGACGCGGTCCTTCCAGAGCACGAACGCCTGCGCGCCGTTATTGATGCCCGGAGCCGTGAGATTCGGCACTTCGGGCACAAGCTTGGCGCGGAGCGTGAAGACGAAGTTACGCAGCGTTTCGCACTCGGCGCGGAGGCTGGCGGGTTCGCCGTTTTTGGGCGCGGGCAATTCGCGCCAATGCTGCTGGAGCCGGAAGATCGGGCCGACGCGCTCATGGGGATCGTTCAGCGCCGCCCAAACCTTTGCGAGGTAGGCTGGGCTGACCTTGGCCTCCCGGGCGATGTCCTCCAGCGAAGCGCGGCGTTGGCCGAGCGCGGCACGATGTTGGTAGCGCCAAGCGGCCGCGAAGTAGTCCGCCAGGTCCGTCGGCTGGCGCTGGTAGAAATCAACGATCCGCAGGACAAAGTATTTGTCGCGGTCGGTGTCGGCCATCATCGGGTGGGGCGCGAAGCCGAGGCCGTCCAGATCGAAGAACGCGTTCTCGGCGACGGAGCGTGCGGCCTGGAGATACTTCTTCAACAGGCCGGGCGACATGGTCAGAGATTCGCCGGAATTGTCGAAGCCCGCCTGGTTCGCCGGATCGACCGGGAACTCCTTGGTCGGCCGCAGGTCGTGGCCGGTGAGGTCGCGGATCGTGTAGTCGTATTCCACGTTGCTCAGACGCCGGGCGAGGACCGGGCCGGGATCGCCCGCGTTGAGGTCGGCGTCGTGCCTGCGGAGATCCTCGATCCACGCGATGATCTCCTGGCGATTGGCGGGCGCGGGGTGGCTTTTGGATTTCTTCGGCGGCATCTGCTGCTCGCGGAGCTGGTCCAGGACGATGGCCCAGTGGGGATGATCGGCGGAGACGGCGGCAGCGTTGGTGTAGGGCGAGAGGGTGAAGCTGCCGTCGGGTTCGGAGCCGGAATGGCAATCCAGGCAATAGGCGTCGAGGAACGGAAAGACCTTCTCGGAGAAGCGCCGTTCCAAACCGGCCAAGCCGGGGTCGGCGGCGGCGGAAAGGCGCGCCATCCCGAGAAGGAGCGTCAGAACGGCGAAGATGGCGGCGCGTTGCGTCATGGGAAATTCCGGCGGTCGCGGACGAAACGCCGGGAATGGTCCTGTCAACCGACGACGGGGCGGGGCAGGTGCATCAAACTTTTTCCAAGCGAGGGAGGGAAGCAAGTGGACGTTCGTCGGAGATGGGCTTCGTCCGAGCGTCGCAGCGCCTACGTCCCCGGCGGCGCTGCTCCCCTGAAAAAGTGACATCTCGGGGATTGGACGGATCGGTCCCGGATGGCAGCGTCCCAACATGTCGCTTCGTTCGATTCGAGCCGCGTTGATGGCCGCCTTCGTTTCCGTTCCGTTCTTGGCCGGGGCTTGGGACTACGAGGGCCATCGGGTGGTGAACCAACTGGCGCTGGCTTCTTTGCCCAAGGAATTCCCGGCGTTCGTGAAGACGCCGGAGGCGGCGGAACGGATCGCGTTCCTCTCCGGCGAGCCGGACCGCTGGCGCAACACGCCGGACGTGGGGTTCAAGCACGCCAATGCGCCGGACCACTTCTTCGACATCGAGGATCTCGCGCCGCACGGGCTGACGCTGGAGACGATGTCGCCCTTCCGCCACGTCTTCACCGCGCAGCTCGCGGCGGGCCGGGCGGCGCATCCGGACGCGGTCCACAAGGTCGATCCGGCCAAGAACTCGGACCAGACGCGGCAGTTGATCGGTTTCCTGCCGTGGAGCATCGCGGAGCACTATTCGAAGCTGAAGTCGGGCTTCTCCTATCTGAAAGCCTTCGAGCAACACGGCACGCCGGAGGAGATCGCCAATGCCCGGGCGAGCATCGTCCACGTGATGGGACTGATGGGCCATTACGTCGGCGACGCCGCCCAGCCGCTGCACACCACGCGCCACTACAACGGCTGGGTGGGCGAGAATCCCAAGGGCTACACCACGGCGGGCACGTTCCATTCGTGGATCGACGGCGGTTTCAATCGCCGCACGGGGATGTCGCTGGAAACCTTGAAGGACAAGGTGCGTCCGGCCCGGCCGCTCTTCGACACCGTGGCTCCGCCGTCAAAGCCGCACGACGTGTTCCCGGTGGTGGTGGAGTATCTGAAGGACGGCTTCTCCAAGGTGGAGCCGCTCTACCGGCTCCAGAAGGACGGCAAGCTGGAGCCCGGCAAGGAAGGGGAGAAGGAAGGCCGGGCGTTCCTCGACGCGCAGCTGCTCAAGGCCGGACAAACCCTGGGCGACCTTTGGCTGACCGCGTGGAAAGAAGCGCCCGAGGACCGCTACTTGATCGGCCAGCTCATCGCCCGCAAGGCCGGGGCGAAGGAGTAGCGGACGGTCCCGGGCAGAGAGTCGTCTGCGCAGTTGCCGCCGACGCTGGCAGGCTGGCAAGCTGGCCCCTCAATGCGTGACGCTTTCCACGAATGGACGGAATCCGCCGAGACCTACATCTTGGAGGTGATTCTGGGCGACCGCCGTGGCTACCGGGCCTCGGCGATCCGCGGCGCGTTGTTCGGGCTTTCCAAGGTGTTCGCGGGCGCGGTGAAGGCGCGCCGTTTCCTCTACAACGTCCGCATCCTCCGCGATTCCACGCTCGGCGTGCAGGTGATCGCCATCGGCAACCTGACCGTCGGCGGCACCGGCAAAACGCCCGTGGTCGAAAAGTTCGCCCGCGAGCTGAAGGACCAGGGCCGCAACGTGGCCATCCTCTCGCGCGGCTACCGTTCCAAGCCGCCGCCGTTGCGGAAGCGGCTGCTGAACCGGCTCCTGCTCCAGAGCGACACCACGCCTCCCCGCGTGGTCTCGGACGGGAAGTCGCTCCTGCTGAACTCCGAGGTCGCGGGCGACGAACCCTACATGCTGGCTTCGAACCTCAAGGACGTGGTCGTGCTGGTGGACAAGGACCGCGTGAAGGCCGGGCGCTACGCCATCGAGAAGTTCGGCTGCGACACGCTGCTGCTCGACGACGGCTTCCAATACTGGAAGCTGCGCGGCCGGCGGCACGACGTCGTGCTGGTGGACTGCCAGACCCCGTTCGGCAACGGCCACATGCTGCCGCGCGGCACGCTGCGGGAACCGCCGGAGCACCTCGCCCGGGCCAGCACCATCTTCCTGACCAAGAGCGACGGACGCACCGCCGCCCTGCGCCAACGGATCGCCACGCTCAACCAGAAGGCCGCCGTCATCGAGTGCATCCACCAGCCGCTCTACTTCGAGAACGTCTTCACCGGCGAACGCATGGAGCTGGATTTCCTCCACGGCAAGAAGGTCGGCTCCCTCAGCGGCATCGCCCAGCCCGAGAGCTTCGAGCAGAGCCTGGTGAAGCTGGGCGCGGAGCTCGTCTATGCGAAGCGCTTCGCCGATCATCACCGGTTCTCCCAGCAGGAGATCATCAACGCCATCAACCGGGGCAAGAAGCGCCAGGCCGAGATGATCCTGACCACGCAGAAGGACGCCGTGCGCTTCCCGCGCCTCGACCGGCGCGATCTCCCCATCTACTTCATGCGCGTCGAGATCAAGATCCTCGCCGGGGCGGACGACTTCCGCGACTGCGTCCGCCGCATCTGCTTCCGCTGAACCGCGCATGGACAAGCTCCTCTATATCGCGGCCCGTTCCGTCATCGCGCTGCTCCAGAGCCTGCCGCTCCGCTGGGTGGCCCGCATTGGCCGGGCAGGCGGCGCGTTCTTCTACGTCATCGATGCGCGGCACCGGAAAGTCGCCCGGCGAAACATCGCGCTCTGCTTCCCGGAAAAATCTCCCGACGAAGTCCGTGCTTTGGTGAAGGAGAACTTCCGCCGCATCGGCGAGAACTTCGCCTGCGCGGTGAAGACCTCCGTGATGACGCCGGAAGAGATCAAGCCGCACATGGAGTTCGTCGGCGCGGAGAAGATCCTGGCCTTCCAGAAGGATTCAGGGCCGCAGAGCCGCATCGTGGCGATCGGGCACTTCGGCAACTTCGAGCTCTACGCGCGCTTCGGACAGTTCGTCCCGGTCTTCAAGTGCGCCACCACCTACCGGTCGCTGCGCCAGCCGTCGCTGAACCGCCTGATGCAGGAGCTGCGCGAAAGGTCCGGCACCCGGTTCTTCGAGCGCCGCCGCGACGCCGCCGCGCTCAAGGCCGCGATGGCCGACACGGGCTTGCTGCTCGGGCTGTTGGCCGACCAGCACGCGGGCGGCGGCGGCCTGAAGCTGCCGTTCTTCGGCCGCGACTGCTCCACCTCCGCCGCGCCGGCCGTCTTCGCGCTGCGCTACGGCTGCCCGCTCCATACCGGCATCTGCTACCGCGTGGGGCTGGCGAAATGGCGCATCGAGGCGGGTGACGAGATCCCCACGCGGATCAATGGCGTGGCGCGCTCCTCCGCCGACATCATGCGCGACGTGAACGCCGCCTACGAAGCGGCCATCCGCCGCGACCCGGCCAACTGGTTCTGGGTCCACAACCGCTGGAAGCCCGGGCGCTGGCGGCATCGCGCCGGGGATTCGGCTCCTGTCGTCGAAGCGGACGACGGATCGGAGGAGCAAGACTGAAGGTGGAAGCGGATCGGTGA
>CBFGQE010000219.1:0-5693 GCA_965650815.1 uncultured bacterium | reverse complement strand
CTCGGGAGGAACCACACCGTCGCGCGAACCGGCTCCGTCCGTTCTGCAGCATGATCCCGAACCCCATCCGAACCGCGTCACAGGCGACCGTGGCGGACCACGCCCGACAGCGGTTCATCGAACGCTTCGCCCAGCCTCCCCGCTGGCTCGCGGCCGCGCCCGGCCGCGTCAACCTGATCGGCGAGCACACGGACTACAACGACGGCTTCGTGTTCCCCATGGCCATTGATCGCCACACGGTAGTCGCGGCCGCGCCCAATGGCCGGAACATCATCCGCCTGCAAAGCTCCTTCGCCGATCAGCCCGTGGAGATCGACCCCGATACGCTCGCCCCGGGAGCCCACACCGGGTGGGCTGACTATGCCCGGGGCGTGGTTGCCGGATTCCGCGATCAGGGCGCGCCGATTCCGGGCTTCGACGCCTTCATCGATTCCTCCGTGCCCGTCGGCGGCGGATTGTCCAGCAGCGCGGCGCTCGAAGTCGCCTTGGCGACGGTGCTCGAAGCCGCCACCGGCCACGCGCTTTCCCCGGTCGGAAAGGCCCTGCTCTGCCAGAAGGCCGAGCACGCCTACGTGGGGATGCCCTGCGGCATCATGGACCAGATGGCTTCCGTCTGCGGCCAGGAAGACCACTTGCTGCTGCTCGACTGCCGCTCCCTCGAGGCGCGGCTCGTGCCCTTCGCCGACCCGGACGTCGCCGTGCTCATCGTCGATTCCCGGGTGCGCCATGCCTTGGCCGGAAGCGAATACCCAGTGCGCCGCGCCCAGAGCGAAGCCGCCGCCCGCGCGTTGAATGTTCCGAGCCTGCGCGAGGCTTCCCTCGACCTGCTCCGGACAAACGAGGCCCGCATGGATGCCGTCCACTTCCGCCGGGCCCGCCACGTCGTCACCGAGATCGACCGCACCCTCCGGGCGGCTTCGGCGGTCGCGGCGTGCCGTTGGGATGAAGTCGGCCGGCTCATGCACGAGAGCCACGCTTCCCTGCGGGACGACTATGAAGTCAGCTGCGCTGAGCTGGATCTCCTGGTCGAACTCGCCGCCAGCTTGGGAATCAACTCCGGCCTCTACGGCTGCCGAATGACGGGCGGCGGCTTCGGCGGCTGCGCCGTGGCACTGGTGCGGCGCGATGCGGCCGATGCCCTTTCCGCTTCCCTCGCGGCCGACTACGAAAAGCACACCGGCCTCCAGCCCTCGCTCTTCCTCACGCGTCCCGGTGCCGGAGCCCGTTTGCTGGCGTGAAGGCACCGGAGTTGTTCCATTGCGCGGCGCGCGGGGAAGGTTGGAGACTTGCGCCGCCGCAGTCGGCTCCCTTTCACGCAGCATGAGCACCGCCACGATCTTCTCCCCGGAGATCCATCCGCACCGACGGTTCAACCCGTTGACCGGCGAATGGATTCTCGTCTCGCCCCATCGCACCCAGCGCCCGTGGCAGGGCCAGCAGGAGGCCACCGCCGACACCCGCCGTCCCGCGCACGACCCGCACTGCTACCTCTGCCCCGGAAACCGCCGCGCGGGCGACGTCGTGAACCCCGCCTACACCGACACCTACGTCTTCACCAACGACTACGCCGCGCTCCTCCCCGACACCCCGCCCGTGCAGAAGACGCGCTCCGACCTCTTCCGCACCGAACCCGTCCGGGGCGAATGCCGCGTCATCTGCTTCTCCCCGCGCCACGACCTGACCCTGCCGGAAATGTCCGTCGAGGAGATCGGCCGCGTCGTCGATGTCTGGGCCGAACAGACCCGAGAGCTCGGCGCGAGGCACCGTTGGGTCCAGGTCTTCGAGAACAAGGGCTCCGTCATGGGCTGCTCCAATCCCCATCCCCACGGCCAGGTCTGGGCCGGCGACTTCCTGCCCCGCGCCGCCGATCTTGAGGACATCGCCCAGCGCCGCTACCTCCACGTCCACGGCCGCTCCCTCCTGCTGGAATACGCCGACGCCGAACTGCGCGAAGGCACCCGCGTGGTGGAGGAAAACCGCCACTGGCTCATGGTCGTGCCCTACTGGGCCACCTGGCCCTTCGAGCTGCTGCTCATCCCCCGCTTCCCCGTCAAGCGGCTCCCCGACCTCGGCCCCGAACAGCGCGCCGCCCTCTCCGAGATCCTCAAGAACAGCCTCTGCCGCTACGACAACCTCTTCGCCACCTCCTTCCCCTACTCCATGGGCTGGCACGGCGCTCCCTGCGACGACGCGAACCAGGACCACTGGCAGCTCCATGCGCACTTCTATCCCCCGCTCCTGCGCTCCGCGACGGTGAAGAAGTTCATGGTGGGCTACGAGATGCTGGCCGAACCCCAGCGCGATCTCACCCCCGAGCAAGCCGCCCAGCGCCTCCGCGCCGTCGCCGCCACGCACTACACCGCCTGAACGGCCAACTGGCCGGAGCGCGAACGGTCACTACCGCCAGGCCACGACCGCACGCAGAGAGGCAAAAGACTCGCCGGACTTGTCGGCTGGGTGAAGGGGCTTCGATCCCCCCGCCATTCCAGTCCCGCAGATGGGTCTCATCCCACTTCCCGCATCCACTCCGCCACCGCCTGCTTGATCGCCGCGCCGGTGGCCGTTTTCGGTCGGACGAACTTGGGCGTGAACCACGGGAAGGCCCCGACCAGATCCGGCGTCACCAGGATCTGCGCGTCGCAGTCCGGTCCCGAACCGATGCCGATGGTCGGAATGGGGATCGCCCGCGTCAGCTCCTGCGCCACCGGCGGCGTCACCAGCTCCAGCACGATGGCGAAGGCGCCCGCCTCCACCAACGCCCGCGCGTCCGCCAGCAACGCCTGCCGCTGGTCCTCGGTCCGCCCCTTGATCTTGTAGCCGCCCTCTTCCAGCACGTGCTGCGGCAACATGCCCAGATGCCCGATGAAGGGAATGCCGGCCGCGACGATGGCCCGCACCTGCGGCGCGATCTCGCGTCCGCCCTCGGCCTTGACCGCCTCCGCCCCGGCCTCGACCAAACGCCGCGCGTTCGCCAGCGCCGATTCCACCGTCGCATAGGTGCCGAACGGCAGATCCGCCGCCACCAACGCGGTCGGCTTCGCCCGGGCCACGGCGCGCACGTGGTGCAGCATGTCGTCCAGCGTCACGCGCGTCGTGTCCGGATGGCCCAGCACGACCATGCCCAGCGAATCGCCCACCAGCAGCAGCGGCACCCCCGCCTCGTCGAGCAGCTTGGCCATCGGGTAGTCGTAGGCGGTGAGCGAGGCGAACCTCTCCCCGCGCCGCTTCATCTCCGGAAAGTCGGACCAGACACGTTTCATACGTCGCCGGAAGCATTCGCCGGAACCCGCCAAGTTGCCAGCGGCAAGACCTCGGGGCAGACGGCGCCACAGGGAGAAACGAAGAACCCCCACCCCGCTTGGCGGGGTGGGGGCGATCTTGGATACCTGACCGGCCCGGGGCCGTCTCCGACGGCTCAGTTGCCAGGACGCAAGGTGACGATGCGGCCCTGGGACATGCGGCGGATGGAGAGGCGGAGTTCGCCGCCGGCCGAGGCCAGCTTCTCGAAGTCCGCCACCGTCTTCACCGGCTGGTCGTTCACGTGGGTGACGAGCTCGTAGGGTTTGAGCCCGGCGATGGAGGCCTTGCCGCCGGGTTCCAGCTTGGAGATGACCACGCCCGGTTCGTTTTCGCCGCGCTGGAGATAATGGCGCACTTCGTAGGTCAGGTCCTTGACCGTCAGGCCGAGGGGGTCGGACTTGAACCGCGCGGCGGACTCGTAGTGGGCCGGGCTGGGCCCGACCTCGAAGGCGTGCGTCTTCGCCTGCCCGTCCGACACGTATTCGAGCCGGAACCGGGCGCCGAACCCGAGCTCCGTGAGCAGGCGGTTGAGGGAGTTGTCCACCGGCGGCCAGGGCGTGGGCAACCGGTCGAAGAACTGCTCGCGGAGCTGGTCGAGCCGGTCCCACGGGAACATTTCCCGCACGCGGTCGTCCTCGATGTTGATCTCGATGGGAGCCGCCTGGTTCGGGGCCACTACGCGCAGGAGAATGTCGCCGGACTTCAACCCGGCCTCGGCCGCGGGCGAGCCGGGATAGACGAAAGTGACGAGCGCGCCGGATTCGCCGTCGCGCGTCTGGTCCGCCACGCCGTTGGCCCGGGCCAGGTCCTGGTCCAGGCTCTGCAGCTCCACGCCGAGCCAGGCGACCCGGTTCGCGTCGGCCTCGGAGAGCGGGACGTTGGCCGGATCGGAACTGGCCTTCAGATCGGCGAGGGCTTCGGAGAGATACTTGGCCGGGACCATCACCTCGCGCACGTCGAAGCGGCTGGAGGGATCCAGCGACGCGTTGGCCCGCAGCGCCATCGGCACGGCCACGAGCTGCATCTCGGGATCGAAGAGGAAGACCCCGTCCTGGTCCTCGTAGAGGCGGGAATAGATCCTCTCCTTCGCGCCCATCTCGAACCACAGCAGCCGCTCGCGGTGGAAGTGCGCCAGCCGCTGTTCGCCCCGGACCTCCACGCTGGCCCGCAGGAGCAGCGTCATGCGGTGGTCGCGCAGATCCGCCGTCGAGAGCCGCACGCCCGCACCCGCCGGCTGCTCCAGATCGGCGACGAACGCCCCGAAGTCCTTCAGCGACGCGACGAACTTCGCGTCCACCGCCTTGTCGCCCACCTGCACGCGGATGCGCTCCAGCCGGGCCGTGACCTTGGCCGGCAGCGCCAGCGGCACCAGCACGCGGCTTCCCGCCACCACGATGCCCACGACGTTCCGCTCCGTGGCGGTCTCCATCGAATCCTCGTCGAAGCCCCGGCGCATCGTCGAAGCCAGCGCGGCCGAAGCCGTCGGGCTGCGGAAGTTCAGCGTCACCCGCACCAGCCCGGTCTCGGCGATCTTCTCCAGCTCCTTCAGCCGCGCGTCCATCTGCGCCTCCGGCCACAACGGCCACTTCATCGGCGAACCGCGCCAGCCGTCCTCCGCCGGGGTGAAGGGCTTGATCGCCACGCCCACGGGATTGCCCTGCTTGTCCGTCACCAGCGAATCTGTCTGGACCGGGACCGCCGCCTTGCGCCCATTCCACTGGAGCAGCGACGAGGAGAACCCGGTCACGGTGGAGGCCCACTCGCCGTTGTAGAACGTGTGCGTCACGGCCGAGAACGGCCCCGCCGCGTCGCCCTTGAACTTCGGCTCCTTGATCCCCGCCAACGGTCCGTCGAGCTTCAGGATCAACGCGTCCCGGTCCAAAGCATGAAACGCCGGGCTGGCACCGACGACCTGGCCGCCCTTGGACACGGTGATCTTCTCCACGAAGCGCGGATGCACCATCGGGTCCGTCAGCAGCACCAGGTCCTTGCCGACGACGAAGCCGCCGACCTCCCAAGGCCGCTCCTCGCGGATCAGCTCGTTCAAGTCCGTCTCGCCCGAAGCGCGGCCATAGCTGTTCGGATTCCGGTTCGGCCCCTCGCTGCCGTCGAAGCGGAGGTGGAACTGGACCCGGACGAGGTAGGGATCGGCGTTCTCCAGCAGCTTCTGCTGGCTCTGGACGTCCTTGGGCGCGGCGGCCGACGCGGACACGGCGGCAAGGCCGATCAGCGCGGCGATCAATGGGGTGAGGAGGAACTTCATGGTGAACATTCTCGTGGGTGCCTGCATTGGACCAATGGCCGGGGCGGTCGTTCGCCGGTCATTCAAATTTCTTGAGGACAGCATCCCTGACCTCGAAGGGGGCTGGCAACTGGTAGCCGAAAAAATGCTT
>CBFGQE010000218.1:0-5713 GCA_965650815.1 uncultured bacterium | reverse complement strand
AGAAGGGCCACACCGAGATCTACCGCGGCAGCGAATACACCGTGGACTTCCTGCCCAAGCTCAAGATCGAGCTGGTGGTGGCCGACGCGAACGTGGCCGCCGCCGTGGAAGCCATCGTCAAGGCGGCCAAAACCGGCAAGATCGGCGACGGCAAGGTCTTCGTCAGCCCGGTCGAGAACGCCATCCGCATCCGCACCGAAGAGACGGGCGAGAACGCGGTTTGACCTCCCGCTCAAGAAGCCTACGGAAAACGCCGGCCGCAGCGACTGCGGCCGGCGTTTTCATTTTCCAACTGGAGAATCAGAGACCGAGCAGGCGCTTGATCTCGGATTCCAGCTTCTCGCCCCGGGCTTCGGACGAGGCGATCTTGCCCTCCTTGTCCAAGAGGAACATGGCGGGGATGGCCTGGATGCCGAACTGCTGGCCGAGGTCGTTTTCCCAGCCCTTGCCGTCGAAGTATTGCGGCCAGGTCATGCCGTGCTTCTCGGTGAAGGCGATCATCTTCTTCTTGTCGTCGGGATCGGACTCCAGGGAGATGCCGACGATCTCGAAGCCCTTGTCGTGATACTTCTTGTAGTTCTCCACGATGTTCGGGATCTCGGCGATGCAGGGGCCGCACCACGTGGCCCAGAAATCGATGAGCACCACCTTGCCGCGCATCTTGGCGAGGTCCACCTCGGTGCCGTCCACGGCGGTGAACTTGATCTTGGCGAGTTCGGTTTCGCGGAGGGTCTGGATGCGCTTCTCCTCGGCGGCTTCCTTTTCCTTTTCAGCCACGATGGCGGCACCGACGGGCGTGGTCTTGATCTTGGCGAGGAAGGCCTCGGCTCCGGAGGGATCGGCGCGTTGGAGGAAGTCGATGTAGATCTCGGCGATCTTGGCGCCGGTGTCGTCGGGGAACTTTTCCAGCAAGCGGTCGGTCAACGGGGCCAGCACGGACAAGTCGGGTTTGGCGTCGGGCGCGCCCGCGCTGTGGCTGGCCTGGATGCAGAGCCACTGGTAGGCGCCGAGGCGTTGGCGGGTGCTGGCGTCGGCTGCTTCGGCCGCTTCCGCCATGCGCGGGGTGTGTTCCTTGCGGAAGTTCTCCGTGGCCTCGGTGTCCAGCTCCACGTTGGCGTAGCCCGGAGCCTCGTCGAAGCCGGGCTTGAAGCCCTTGAAGTAGATCGGGGCGGTGTAGCCCATCTGCACGATGGCTTCCCAGCGGCGCGGGTCCTTGGGGTGCTTCTTGGCGAAGGCCAGGCCCTGCTCGGCGAAGTTCGAGAACTTCTTGTTGATCAGCTCCCAATACTCGCGCTTCTGGGGCGTGGTGCCATCAGGGAGCTTTTCCCGGTAACCGGCCCACAGCGCGTCGTGCTCCTTGTCGGCTTCGGACTTGGCGGAGGCTTCCGCCGCCGGTGCAGCGGGCGGCTCCGCCGCGACGAGAGGCAGCGCCATCCAGCCCAGGGCCAGGGCAAGGGTGGGAAGCGAGGCGCGGGAAAGACGGCGGCCAAGAGGCGTTTTCATGGCTCGCTATCAGACGCCGCCATTTGCCGGGGTCAATGGCCAATTGGCTGTTCGCTCCTCAGAACGCGGTTCCGGCTCAGATCGCCTCGATGATCAGGGCGGTGGTGTTGTCCCGGCCGGAACTCTGCACGGACGACGCCACCAGCCGCGCGGCCGGGCCGGTCTCGATCTCTGACGGGGCGTCGAGCCGGAGCAGATCCGCGATGTTGTGGTCGTAGAGGCCGTCCACCAGGCCGTCGGAGCAGATCAGGAAACGGTCGCCGCGCTCGTAGCCCACGGCGCCGACCTGGGGATCGACGAACTGGTTGCCGCCGCCGAGGGATTTCTGGAGCACGCTGCGGCGGGGATGGGTCCGGGCTTCGCGTTCGTTGATCTTGCCGTTGCGGAAGAGCCAGCCCACGTAGGTGTCGTCGTGGGAGAGCTGCTTGATCGGTCCGCCATTCGCCGGGAGATAGTAGATGCGGCTGTCGCCCACGTGGCCGAAATACATCCAGCCAGGCGTGAACCAGCAGAGGCTCAGGGTGGCCTCCATGCCCCGGCATTCGTCGTAGGCCCCACCGACATAGACCAGCGCCTTGTGGATCTGGGTGAAGAGCTCCGGCAGCACGTCGGTGAATCCCGGAGCCAAGCCCTTGGCGCGTTGCTGGAAGGAACGGGGCAACAGCGAGGTGATCTTCTCCACGGTGATGCGGCTGGCCAGTTCGCCCGCCTTGGCCCCGCCCATGCCGTCGCTCACGGCGAAGGCGTAGTCGGCCTGCTGGAGGGAGGCTTGGCCGTATTTGCCGAGGCGATGCACCTCGCGGCCGTCGAAGGTGACGGCGAGGAAGGCGTCCTCGTTGTTCTGGCGGACTTTGCCGCGGTCGGTGCTGCCGGACCATTTCAGTCCGGGGGAACCGCCGTTCGAGACAGTGGAATCCATGGGTTCGGGCATCATTCGGAATCGGGGAGGATCGTGGCGAACTCGAAGTCGATCACGCAAAAACGACCGTCGGAATGGCGGTAGGTGATGTTCCGCAGTTCGGCGTCGTCGTGCCGCACGCCGTAGCGTTCCAGGCCGGCGAAGATCTCGCGGATACGGGCTTCGTCCATGCGCTCGACCCGGCGGCCGCAGTTGGTGGTGACGATGCGGAGTTTTTCCGGATCGGCCTCCAGCAGGCGCGGCACGAAGTCGCAGCCCTTGGCCTCCAGCAACTGAAGCACCTTCACCTCCTTGTCGTAGCGCGCCCGGGCATCGGGTCCGTGATAGGCCTTGACCACGCGACCGTCGAAGGTGAGATGCACGGTCGCGCGCAGGGTGTCCTTCACTTTGAGCATGGGGATGAGCTAACCGGATCTTGTGGGGAGGCAATCCCTAGTTTTGTTCACGGTTGCCATTAGCCGCACGAACGGCGGCAGCCCCGCAAGTTGTCCACGCTGGCCAGTTTGGAACAGACTGGCCAAACCGGATCATCCGGTCGAAGGCGACGGGAACGACGGGCGGAGAAGGTCGGCTTGAGGCGGCGGAACGCGAAACCGCGTATTCCCAGCGGAGAAGCCACCTCGGCCTTGCTTCTTGAAGGCGGACCGGCATCGTGTCGCGCCGTCACGGCATCCTAAGTGCTGAACCAAATTTCTGCGTTAGGAACTTAACAATAGAATCCTTCATTCCACTTCCATGGCGAAATACAAATTGGAATACCTGTGGCTCGACGGTTACGAGCCCGTCCCGAACCTCCGCGGCAAGACCCAGATCAAGGAATTTGCCAGCTTCCCCAAGCTGGAAGAACTCCCCATGTGGGGCTTCGACGGCAGCTCCACCCGTCAGGCCGAGGGCCGCAGCTCCGACTGCATGCTCAAGCCCGTGGCGGTCTATCCCGACTCCACCCGCAAGAACGGCGTGCTCGTCATGTGCGAAGTCATGATGCCGGACGGCAAGACCCCGCATCCCAGCAACACCCGCGCGAACATCCCCGATGATCCGGGCGCCTGGTTCGGCTTCGAGCAGGAGTATTTCCTCTACAAGAACGGCAAGCCCCTCGGCTTCCCGGAATCCGGTTTCCCCTATCCGCAGGGCCTCTACTACACCGGTGTCGGCTACGACGCCGTGGGTGACATCGCCCGCGAGATCGTCGAGAAGCACCTCGACCTCTGCTTGGACGCCGGCATCAACCACGAGGGCATCAACGCCGAAGTGGCCAAGGGCCAGTGGGAATTCCAGATCTTCGGCAAGGGTTCCAAGAACGCCGCCGACCAGGTCTGGGTGGCCCGCTACCTGATGATGCGCCTCTGCGAAAAGTATGGCGTGGACGTGAACTGGCACTGCAAGCCCCTCGGCAAGGACGTGGATTGGAACGGCTCCGGCATGCACTCCAACTTCTCCACCACCCACATGCGCGAAGTGGGCGGCAAGGAATACTTCGAGGCCCTCATGGCGGCGTTCGACAAATACAAGAACGAGCACATCGCCGTGTATGGACCGGACAACCACCTTCGCCTGACCGGGCTCCACGAGACCCAGTCCATCGACAAGTTCAACTACGGCGTGGCCAACCGCGGCGCCTCCATCCGCGTGCCCCACAGCTTCGTGAACAACGGCTACAAGGGCTACCTGGAAGACCGCCGTCCGAACTCCCAGGGCGATCCCTACGCCATCGCCGGCCGCATCCTCCAGACGATCGCGACCGTCCCGCTCAAGTAAGCCGGACCGGACCGCTCCTGCGGTTCAAACGAACAGAGCCGCCGTGGTTCACGGCGGCTCTTTTTGCTTTCGGAGCGCGGAGCATCCGCTCCGCTGCGGGCAACTTCTGCGCAACAGGACGCCTTGGCGGAGCGATGCTCCGCGCTCCGGCTCACGCCGCTGCCGCCACGCACGGAGCCAGCACCGCGTCCTTCATCCCGTGGATGATCTTCTTGTCCGCCGGGCAGAGCGTCGCCAACACGCCACCGAGCTGCGGTTTCGCCGAGTCAATCTCGCCGTGGACGAAGTAGTAGGGGCAGAGCCGCGCCCGGGCCGGCATCGGTTCCACCGTGCCAGTCGCGAAGTTGAACCAGGCCGAATCCACCACGCGCGTCTTGTGGAATCTTTGCAGCACATACGGTGAACGGGGGAACGCCTCCAGCGCCTTGTCCACCGCTACGGCCCACTCACCCGCCGACAGATCGCTGCCGAGATACACGCCGCGCGAACCCCAAGCCTCTTCGGAATAGCCGGACACCTTCAGGATCAGCTCCCGCTCCCGCTGCGACAGCGTCTTGAGCTGCCGCCAATCGGTCAGTCCTAGCTCCGGATAAGCCGCGTGCGGCGGCAACGGCGCGGGGTCCACCACCCAGGTGTAGGGGATGTGCTTCAGCAGCCGGTTGAGAAACGCCTCGCCCAGCTCCTGTCGCCAGTGCTCGCGCAGGTTGCGGTTCCACAGCAGCGCGAAGAGCAGCTTCTCCTCGAAGATCGGCTTGGGCGGCGGCGTCAACCGCAGCCGCTTCTCCGCCGCGCGGGCGAAGATTGCTTGGGCATTGGCCACGTTCGCCGTGTCGAACAGCTCGAAAAACCGATAGACCGCGTCGCCATCGGCGAAGTCCGTGAACTCCGAACTCCGAACTCCGAACTCCGAACTTCCAGATTGGTTCAGCTCCTCCGCCAACCACGCCATCTCCGGCCGATAACCGCCGGCTTCTTCCGAGACGACCAAGTGGACCCGCTCCGCCGCGCCGAAGATCCCGGCGAAGCCGTCGTGCATCCCGCGTTCGCCGCCCAGCAACCGGTCACCCAGACCGAGCCGATGGTAGGTCTGGTTCAACCAGGCGGTCAGACCGATGCCGCCCGGCACGCTGTCCAACTCGGTGATGTGGAAGCCGTCTTCCGTCAGGAGAATGTCGGGCCGGATGACGCGGGGCACCTCGCTCTTGAAGGCGGCTTGGCGCTGGAGCTCGACCAGCCAGTCGGGTTTGCCCTGGTCGAGCAACGCCGCGATCCACGCCGGCTGCTTCCCTTCCACGCTGCGGCGATAGAGCAGGTTCACCGCGCGGTAGAACTGGAGCAGCACGCGGCCGAGCGACTCGATCTCCTTGGCCAGCTTCGCGTCCAGGACGAACGGCTCCGGCGAAATCCTCCAGTGCTGGTCGGCAAACAGCCCCCCGGCGGGCAGGGCGTCACGGATGGCTTGGGCGCGGGCGGCGGGGGATGAAGTCACAGAACGCCTTCGTAGATCTCGCGCAACGGGCAAGTCAGCTCGAT
>CBFGQE010000217.1:0-5723 GCA_965650815.1 uncultured bacterium | reverse complement strand
GCTGCCATCCTCGTGTTCGCCGCCGTGAGCTTCTTCTTCGCTCTGGCGGAGACGGCGTTCTTTTCGCTGAGCAAGTGGCAGCTGCGGCAGCTGAACGAGCGGGCTCCGGCGGCGGGCGGTCTGGTGCAGCGCCTGCTCGGGCAGCCGGACGATCTGTTGGCGACCATCGTCCTCGGGAACACGCTGTCGAACGCGGCGGTGGTGGCGGCGCTGCTCTGGGGTTCCATCGGCGGCGGCTGGACGCTCTGGGCGGTGGCTCCGGTGATGCTGGTGCTGACGCTGCTGGTCTGCGAAGTGGCCCCGAAGACCCTGGCGGTGCGCGCGCCGGAACGCTGGGCGGCGGGATTGGCCCGGCCGCTCCTGGTGGTGCACCGCGCGACGCAGCCGTTGCGCAGGCTGGCGCAGATGCTGACGGAGGGGCTCGTGCGGATCCTGGCCCGGCGCAAGGCCGGTGCCGTGGCTCCGGCCGTGTCGGACGAGGAATACCGGGAGCTGATCGAGCTGGCCTTCCAGCAGGGCACGTTGGCGGCGGGCGAGCGCGACATCATCCTCCAGATCGTCCAGCTCGACCAGAAGACGGCGGTGGACGTGATGCGGCCCCGGTCGCAGGTGGCGTTCATCTCCGACGAGGCGTCGGTGCCGGAGATGCTGGCCGAGGCCAAACGGTTGCGGCAGGAGTTCATCCCGCTCTTCAACCGGGAATCGGACTCCATCGTCGGCTTCCTCAACGCCTACCGGCTGCTGCTCGATCCGGAGATCGACCTGACCGAGGTGATGGAGATCCCGGCCTCCGTGCCCGAGACCATGAACCTGCTGCAGCTGCTCCAGAGCCTGCAGCGGCAGCATCGCGGCATCGCCGTGGTGCTGGACGAATACGGCGGCACCAGCGGCGTGGTGACGATGGAGGACATCCTGGGCGAGGTGGTCGGGCGCCTGCGCCGCGACGGTTCGGCCGACGGCTTCGTGATGGAACGCCAGGGCAAGGGCCGCTGGCGCATCAACGGCGCGATGCGCATCGAGGACTTCCGCCGGGAATATCCCGCGCTGGCCGACGATCCGGACGTGGACACGATGGGCGGCCTGCTGGTGAAGCTGCTGGAAGCGGTGCCGGCCCCGGGTGAACACGTCGTGCTGGGCGGCCTGAAGCTGACCGCACGGATCACCGACGCGCGGCGCGTGCGGGAGCTGCTCGTCGAACAGACGGGGCGCCATTGAACATGCTGGGCGTGATCTCCATGAGCATGGTGTGGTGCCTGGCGCTCGGCGCGGGACTGTCCTTCCTGATGTCCGGCATGGAAGCCGGCGTGCTGTCGTTGAACCGGCTGCGGCTGCGGCGGCTCAAGCGCCACGGGAACAAACGGGCCGCGCGGCTGCTCGAATATCTGGACGACCCGGAGAACTTCCTGTGGACGATCATGGTCGGCAACACGCTGGCCAACCTCACGCTCTTCACCCTCCTGGTCATGCTCTGCATGGAGTGGTTTCCGGACCGGTTCTGGGTGCAGGCCGGGGCGCTGGCCGGGCTGATCTTCCTGCTCTTCGCGTTCCTCGACCTGTTGCCGAAGGTGCTCTTTCGCCGGATGCCGAACCGGCTCTGCCTGGCGTTCAGCCCGGTGTTCCGTCTGATCCACCGGTTGCTGTCGCCGGTCGTCTGGCTGGCGGAAATGGTCGCGCGTTCGCTGCTGCGCTGGACCGGCGGGCGCACGTATGAGGGCCACCTCTTCGGCAACCGCGAGGAGCTCCGCTTCCTGATCCAGGAGTCGGGTTCCGGCCTGACCTCGCACGAGCAGTTGCTCGTCGGCCGCGTGCTCGACCTCCAGACGCGGACGGTGGGCGAGCTGATGATCCCGTTCGAGAAGGTGGCGGCGGTGAAGGCTTCCGATCCCGTGGAACAGGCGGCGCGGCTCGCGCGCGAACGCAACGTGATGCGCCTGCCGGTGCGGGTGGAGGAACGGGGACGGCCCAGGACGGTCGGACTGTTGAACGTGGCCACGCTGCTCTACCGGGGCGACGTGGTGAAGGGCCGGGCATGCGACCAGTTCGTGCAGCCGGCGCTATTCCTCCCGGCCGACATGCGGCTGGAAGAGGCGCTTGGCCGGATGCGGCGCGGCGGGCGGCGTCTGGCCGTGGTCATCGGCCGCGACGAGAAGGAGCTGGGCGTGATCGCGCTGCGCGACGTGCTGCGCGTGATCTTCGGGGAGGTGCGGCTGTGATGCTGGCCGAGACCATGGCGGGGTTCGGCGCGGCGAAGCTGCTCATCGTGGTGGCGCTCATCGCGTGCAACGTGTTCTTCGTGGTGGCGGAGTTCGTCTTCGTCCGCATCCGCGCCACGCAGCTCGACCCGCTGGTGGCCAAGGGCGACCGGCGGGCCCTCGCCGCGCGGCAGATCGTCACGCACCTCGACCGCTATCTCGGAGCCACGCAGCTCGCGATCACGCTGGTCGGCCTGGGCATGGGCGCGGTGGTGGAGCCGATCTTCCAAACGCTGCTCGACCCGGTGTTCGACGCGCTGGGCGTCGAGTCCGTCGGCGCGCGCAAGGGCGTGTCGATCGGCTTCGGCTTCTTCGTGAACTCCTACCTGCTCATCGTGGTGGGCGAGCTCGCGCCCAAGGCTCTGGCCATCCGGCAGACCCTGCCGCTGGCGCTGCTGACGGCGCAGCCGGTGGTGTGGTTCTACCGCATGGCGTTCCCGTTCGTGTGGCTGCTCAACGCCTCCGCGCGCCGCCTGCTGGCGGTTCTCGGGGTGAAGGACGCGGACGAGGACCAGGGCCATTCCGAGGAGGAGATGCGCCTGATGCTCGCCTCCTCGCGGCGCGGGGACGGGGACACCGGTTTCGGCCACGATCTCGTGCTCAACGCGCTGGACCTCCGCCAGCGCACCGCGCGAGACGTGATGCGGCCCCGGCAGGAGATCGTGGGCCTGAGCACGCGGCAGACGATCGCCGAATGCCGCGCCGTGGCCGAACGGACGCGGTATTCCCGCTTTCCCCTCTGCGAGAACGGCGACCTGGACCGGACTCTGGGCGTGGTCCATTTCAAGGACCTCTTTGCCCAGAAGAACCGCGCGGCCAGCGGCGCGGATCTGTTGCCCGTCGCGCGCAAACTTCTCTACGTGCCCGAGACCGCGCGGCTGGAGGGGCTACTGGGCCGGTTCCTGGAGCAGAAGGGGCACTTCGCCGTCGTGGTGGACGAATACGGCGGAACAACCGGAATCGTGACCCTGGAGAACATCCTCGAAGAGCTCGTCGGACAGATCCAGGACGAGTTCGACCAGGAAAAGCCGTTGAGCGTCCAGATCGGCCCGGATCTGTGGGAAGTGGACGGCGCGTTCCCGCTGCGCGAGCTGGCGGAGATGGTGGGCGAGGAGCTGGAAGCCGAGGACGTGACGACCACCAGCGGCTGGCTGACGCAGAAGCTCGGGGAATTCCCGCAGGTGGGCCGCGAAGTGAAGCTGGCCACGCACCTCGTGCGGGTGGAGCAAACCGACGGACCGCGCGTGACCCGCGTTCGCGTGGAACGCACCGTGCCGTTGGAGACCGAGGACGAGGCCGGTTAGCGGTGGGTCCGCGGAGAACTGCACACCGTCCTTCCCTCCGTCCCTTCCGTCCGCCATGCTGGCTCCATGTCTGCGCTTATCGCCATTGTCGGACGCCCCAACGTGGGCAAGTCCGCGCTGTTCAACCGGATCGTCGGACGGCGCATCGCCATCGTCCACGACCAGCCCGGGGTGACGCGCGACCGCGTGATGGCGGAGGCGGAATGGCACGGCCGGACCTTCACGCTCGTGGACACCGGCGGCATCGGTCTGCTCCGGGGCGAAAAGGCGTCGGACGTGATCACGGCGGCGGCGGTCGAGCAGGTCGATCTCGCCATCGAGGCGGCCCAGGTGATCGTGCTCGTGGTGAACGTGCAGGAAGGCGTCGTGCCGCTGGACCAGGAAGTGGCGGCGCGGCTGCGCTCCTGCGGCAAGCCCGTGCTGGTGGCGGTGAACAAGGTGGATTCCACCCACGCCGAGCCATCGGTGCCGGAGTTCTCCGCGCTGGGCTTCGAACGGGTCTTCCCGGTGACCGCGATCCACGGAGTGGGCGTTTCCCAGTTGATGGAAGAGGCGGTCCAGTTGCTTCCGCCCGCCGAGCCGAGACCGGTTTTGGCCGAAGGAGAAGCGGCTCCCGACGCGCTGAAGATCGCCATCGTCGGTCGTCCCAACGTCGGCAAATCGTCGATCATCAACGCGCTGACCAAGTCGGACCGCGTCATCGTCAGCCCCGTGGCCGGCACCACGCGCGACGCGGTGGACGTTCCCTTCGAAGTGGAGACCGACGGCGTGCGCCAGCAATACGTCCTGATCGACACCGCCGGCGTGCGGAAGGAGGCGCGGATCGACAACTCCATCGAGTTCTACAGCGTGCAGCGCACGGTGGAATCCATCGAGCGTTGCGACATCGCGGTCTTCGTCGTCGACGCCGAGGCCGGATTGACCACGCAGGACAAGAAGGTCGCCGGCAAGATCGAGGAGCTGGCCAAGGCCTGCATCATCGTGGTCAACAAGTGGGACCTGATGCGGGACAAGGTCCGCGAGGCGCGCATCGAGGTGGTGGGCCGCCGTCTGACCAAGGAACAGCGGCGCGGCGACGAGCCGATGTCCACCCTTTCGGAGTTCGCCGGGTGGGTGCAGGAGAAGATGTTCTTCCTCGACTACGCGCCGGTGATCTTCACCTCGGCCAAGGACGGCTTCCAATTGGATCGGCTGTTGGAGGCCATCCGCTTCGTGGCCTCGAACCTCAAGCAGAAGATCCCGACCTCGATCCTGAACCGCACGCTGCGCGACGCCATCGAGCTGCGCCAACCCGCCAGCTCCAAGGGGCATCGGCTCAAGTTCTACTACGCCACCCAGGTCAAGACCGCGCCGCCCACGTTCCTGCTCTTCGTCAACAAGACGGACTTGTTCAGCGACGCCTACCGGAAGTTCCTCCAAGGACAGCTGCGCAAGGCCTTCGGCTACGAGGGCTGCCCCGTGCATCTGATCCCGAAGGAACGGCCCAAGACCATCGATCCCATCCGGAAATTCAATCCGCCGGCCGGAGGCACGAAGGCCGCCGCCGGCGATGCGGCGAAGGTGAAACGCAGCGGTCCGCCGCGCGGCAAAGTCGGTGCGAAACCTGCGGGCCGCCCAGGAGCCAAATCGTCGAAGCCGTTCGGCCCGAAGCCGGGTCTGAAGTCCGGCCCGAAACGCCATGCCAGCGGCCCCAAGCGCGCCTATCGCTCCGACGGTTCCGGCCGCCCCGCCCGCAAAGGCTCGGCCCGCGCCAAAGGCGGCCGACGCGGTGCGAAGCGCTGAGCCGTCTTCGGATGCCAAAAGACCCGGTGCGACGGCGAGAAAGCCCCGGCCGGGGTGCCATTAATTCACGGCGGAATGCAGAAGCCGCCCGTCGTGCCGGGACGGGACTTGGAGTAGTAAAGATTCATGTCCCCTGACGCGCTGCGCCGCTGCCGTGCATTCGTCTGCTTGAGTGCCTGCGGTTCCTTTGGGCCCAAGGGGAGAAACGACTCGAGCGTTCGTTCATGTGCCCGTGGACGACGCATTGGAGCCCTAGGTTCGCCCTGATACTTCTACCTTCCATGTCCCAGCATTTTCCCAGCAAACGGAGCGGCTTTACCCTGATCGAGCTGCTGGTCGTCATCGCCATCATCGCCATCTTGGCCGGGATGCTCTTGCCGGCGCT
>CBFGQE010000216.1:0-5725 GCA_965650815.1 uncultured bacterium | reverse complement strand
GCCGCCTGATCAAGTTTCGGCCCGGAACCTTCCTTGCAACCGTAGGAGCTTTCACCGCCTTGCTGCTTGCAGGATGCCAGCATCCAGAGCGGCCGAAGGCCGCAGCGGATGCTGATTGGCAAAGCCTGATTCCGGCCGATCTTGTTCCGCCGCCGCATATCGTTCCGCCGGCGGAGAACGCGATCAGCAACTGGCTCTTCGCGACCGAGCACCTGGTCCGTTTGAAAAACTCGGACGACAGCCTCGCGTTGGCCACGTTCGGCAACTTGAGGAAGGACGGAGCAATTCCGGCAACTCAACGAGCCTTGTTCCGCGACCATCTGAAAACCAACGCCGTCGTGCTGGCGGTGTTCGCGGCGGGAATCGAACAGGGGTCTTTCAGTCGTGAAGGCATCACCAATCGCTTCAGCCTAAGCGCGCTCAAATCCCTGATCGAACTACGCAGGGTGGAGACACGGTTCTTGATCGAAGAGGAGGAATGGGCGGGAGCCGTGTCCTCGCTGACCGCCGACCTCCGCGTGCCCAAGATGCTCAAAGACGACGGGGATGGCATGATCGACTTCTTGGTGGCGCTGGCCCTTCAGGGGATCATCAATGAGCAGATCCTCTCCTTGGCCGAGAATCCTCAAACACCTCCGACGGCGCTCGTGGCCTTGGGGAATCACATTTCCCCTACGCTCATCGACCGCTCGGATCTGGTCCACGCCTTTCGGCGCATCGCCTACGGGCATCTGACGAATTCCGAGGCCTTTTCGCGGTTCCTTACTGCACCGACCGAGTTGCAGGAGGTCGTTCGCAACCAGGTTCTGGGCGACAGCTTGGACGACGGATTGCCGGACTTGCTCCTCGATCCGGAACTGATGCGCCTTCACCCAAAGCCGCTCGATCTCGCCAAAACGATTTCGATCCAAGCCCAACACTTCACGGAAACAATCAAGGTGCTGGAGAATCGTTCTACGCCATTCGACTTCGAAGCATTCGGACGAGAAGCCGCCGCTGCATTGAACGAAGAGTGTCAGGCCTTGCTCGGGGCAGCCGAAGAGATGGAAACCCCGCTGTCGCGGGAACAGGCGAAACGGCTGGCTGCGCCCTTCCGCAAAATCGAGAACCCCATCGGTCGGCTGATGCTGTCCTACGATCCATTCGACATGGTCCCCAAGGTGGAGGACCGGCTGAAGCGTCTACAAACGACCACCCAGATCACGCGCCTTGCGCTGGATCTCGCGCTCTTCCAGCGCCAGCAGGGCCGTTGGCCAAACTCTCTTCAAGAGCTGCCCGCGGTGCAGGCCACGCCGGACCTGGCCGAAGATGCCTACTCCGGCACCGCTTTCCGCTACTCCGCCGAAGCCCATCGGGACTGGAGCGTCGCCGCCGAAAATTCCAAACCCGGTGCCATTCCCGAAGCGCGCACCAACCGCGTTCGCGGTCTGTTCTGGCCCACCTTGCCCGATTGATTTTGCCCATGTCCGCCACCCTCAAATCCCTCCGCGCCCTCGCCGATCCCACCCGTCTCCGCATCGTCGCGTTGCTGGAGAAGGACGAGATCTCCGTCAACGAGCTCCAGGAGATCACCCGGCTCGGCCAATCGCGCATCTCCACGCATCTCGGGTTGCTGGCCGAGACCGGCATCGTGCAGTCGCGGCGCGACGGCAAACGCACCTTCTACCGCCTCAGCGTCCATCCCGACGCGCATGTCCGGGAGTTCATCCGGCTGGCCATGCGCGGCGCGAAGGAGCTGCCGGAGCACGACGCCGACCACGCCAACCTCAAGCGCGTCCTCGCCCGGCGCCACGAGCAGGCGCAGGTCTATTTCAACCAGGTCGCCGGCCGCTTCGACCGCAGCTACGGCCCGGGCCGTTCATGGGAAGCGTTCGGCCATTTGCTCCTCCGTATCCTGCCGCCGATCACGGTGGCGGATCTGGGTTCTGGCGAAGGGCTGTTGAGCGAGCTGCTCGCTCGCCGCTGCGCCAAGGTCATTGCGGTGGACAACTCGGAGAAGATGGTCGAGTTCGGCGCGAAGAAGGCGAAGAAGAACGGACTGAAGAATCTCGAGTTCCGGCTCGGCGACTTGGAGAATCCGCCCATCGACGCCGCGTCGGTCGATCTCGTCATCCTCAGCCAGGCGCTGCACCACGCCTTCGAACCGGCCCTCGCGGTCAAGGCCGCAGCCCGCCTCCTCAAACCCGGCGGCCAGATCATGATCCTCGACCTGCATGAGCACGAGTTTGCCAAGGCCAAGGAACTCTACGGCGACCGCTGGCTTGGTTTTACCGAAAGCGCCCTGCACCGCTGGCTGGAGGAAGCCGGCTTCAAGAAGATCGAGGTTTCCATCGTCGCCCGCGAAGAGGAGGAACCGAACTTCGAGACGGTGCTGGCTATGGGACTGAAGTGAGGCGGGGATTCCATAGGCCGGATGCCTGATCCCGGATCTCGGACGTGCTGAAGACGCTCATCCACCCCGGCAGCTTGATGCGATCATCGGCGGTCTGACGCCCGACGTGGCACACAAAAGCAAAGGCGCGGCGTGAGCCGCGCCTTTGCGAGTCTAGCCGTCCGCTCAGAGCTTCTTCTTTTTCGCGCCTTCAATGGCCTCGATGAACGCCTTGGGGCCGCCCTGGAGATAACCAACCTGCTTCCAGAGCACTTTGCCGTCGGCGTCGGTCAGGACGAGCGTCGGGAAGCCGGAAACCTCGTGCTTCTTCTTCAGTTCCTCGTTCTGTTTCTTGACCGCGTCGGACAGCTTTTTCTCGTTGGGAAAGTCGAGTTCCAGGAGGACGAGGTTGGTGGAGGCGTAGTCCTTGAACTCCTTCTGGGAAAAGACGTCCTTGTCCAGCTTGATGCACCAGCCGCACCAGTCGGAGCCGGTGAAATCCATCAGAACGAGCTTCTTGTCCTTCTTGGCGGTCTCCAACGCGGCCTTGGCATCGGAGGTCCATCCTTCTCCGCCGGCAAAGGCGGACGCGGCAAACAGAACGGAAACGGCGAGCGATGAAACGAGGTTCTTCATGTTGAGTTGTATTGAAAACGTTGACCCGAAGACACCGAAAGCTTCTCCCGATCCGATCCGTTGACAACCGGCTTTTTCCGGGTCACGGCCAGCGCTCCAGCCCCACGATTGGCAGGGCAAAACGAAACGCCTCTTCCCACTGCGCGGTGTCGGCCGCGCGGAACACCTCGTAGCTGCGCTTCTTCGCCAAGGGCGCGGCGGCGTGCGGCCCTTTCGGATCGCGCGACCACAGCCCCAACCAAAGACCGCCTTCCTGCCCGTGATCCACATGGCGATGGAGGATGAAGCTGTCGATGGCCGGCTCCTTCTCCACCAGCCGGTAGGCATAGGCGTAGGCGGCGGCTTGGACGGTTTCGCCGTCCGGTCCGTCGGGCGTGTGGAAGCCCTGCTCGGTCAGGATCACCCGCCGCGGAGCGCCTTCATACGTCATCTCCGACTTGCGCAGAAACGCGGTCAACACCGGCAGATTCTTGAAGGTGACGCGGGGCGAATCCGCCGACGCTGTGGCCGTCTTGTCGTTCCAGAAACGCGGCTCGAAAAGGTTCTCCGGATACGGATGGAAGGCGACGTGCCAGTCGAAGTCGCCACCCTCCCGGCCCAGCCGCGCAAACTCCTCCAGAAACGGCCGCGCCGCGAAGCTCTGCCCCGCGTCGCCCGCCGGGTAGCGGATGTTCCAGTGGTGCTCCAGCGAGACATACACGCGGCTCTCCGGCGCGAACCGCCGCACCGCCGTCCATGTGACGCGCACGGTGCGCGCGTAGTCGGCAGCGAAGGTCTCCATCGGGACTCGGCCCATGTTCGCCCAATACCAGTGCGAGTTCACCTCGTTGCCGACGATGAAGTTCACCGCGCGGCCGTGCTTCCGGTCGGGCCGTGAATAACGGGCCGCCAAGAACTCCACTGTCGCGCGATAGCGCAGGAAGCCCTCGGGCGTGACGGTGTTGAAGGCGCTCAGCTTGTTCGGCGCTGCCTTGCCGTAGCCCGGGTGAAGCATGATGCGGTCGAGCTCCGGGTTGCCCGATTCGTAGTAGAGCAGGATGAGCGAGACGATCATGCCGGCGTCGGACAGCGGCTTCACCTGGCTGTCCAGGGCGTTCACCGCCGTGCGAGAAAAGAGAACCGTCTGACCATCGAGCGTCCACGGCAGCGCGTCGCCGCCCGGACGGACGTTGAGCAACTGGTTGAAGGCGACGTTCAACGCGGCGTGTTTCACGCCGAGGGCAATGGCGTCGTCCACCATCTGCACTTGAAGCCCCTTCTTGCTCGCCGCTGTTGGGAACGGCTCGTTCCACGGCGACACGCCGTCGAGCCGTTCGACGAAGCGCGGCGTCGCAGCGGGCTGGGGCGTCCCGCTCGGCACCAGCACAAAGCCCGAGTAAAGCCGCTCCCGCTCCCCTTCCCGGCGCGGCACCACCAAGCGGAACGGCCGGCCCGCCTTGACCTCGGCCAAAGCGACGCGTCCTTCCGGAACCGTTCCTGTTTCCCAAGGAAAAACCTCGAGGAGCCGCATCGGCCGATCTTCTCCGCGACCGACGATCACAATGTCCAGCGCCGTGGCCGAGACCGAATCGATGCCCGCGCGGAGCGTGCTTGTCAGCAACGCCAACACCCCCGCGATCACCGCCGCAACTCCGCAGCGGAAACTCCGAAACCCGTTTCGTGAACTGAACATGGCCTGATGCGACGCAGCGGAACCCTGCGGCATTCGAGAATGCAGATGGGTTGAGGGTTGAATGAAGCACCCCAAGCAACCTGGCGTATCCCGCGTTCGCGGACCGGTTGACCCGGCAGGGGCGGGGCCATTAGCGTCCCGCCCCGAACAATGTCGCCGTTGCCCTTCGAAGCCTTCCTCGCGCTCCGCTACCTGCGGCCGCGGCGCACGCTCGTCTCCGTCATCACGCTCATCTCCGTCGCGGGCGTCACCCTCGGCGTGGGCGTGCTCATCATCGTCATAAGCGTGATGAGCGGCTTCGACCGGGAATGGCGCGAACGCATCCTCGGCTTCAGCGCGCATCTGAAGGTCGGGGACCGGCGCGGGTTGCTGGAAAACTTCGAGGGCGTGCGCAACGTCGTCCTCAAGGACCCGGAAGTGCTCGGAGCCGCACCCTTCATCTCCGGCCAAGTGCTGCTCGAAACGCAACCGGCGGAAGGCAACGCCTATTCCTTCGGCACCTTCGTCCGGGGCGTCGATCCCGAGCTGGAAGGCGGCGTCAGCGTCCTGCCCAAGAGCGTTGTCCAGGGCGAATGGGATCTCGACGGCAACAGCATCATCGTCGGCAGCGACCTCGCGCGGAACTACGACATCAAGGTGGGCGACCGGTTGCTGCTCTACTCGACGGAGACCTTGAAGCGCGTCAAAGCGAGCCTGGACAAGGGCGATGGTGAGAAGGTCCTGCCGTTTGAATACACCGTGCGCGGCATCTTTGATGTCGGCTTCGGCGAATACAACGTGATGGTCGTGGTGTCGCTGGAGAGCGGGCAGACGCTCTATTCGCTGAACGACACCGACGTCCACGGCCTCCAGGTCATGCTCAAAGATCCCTTCGGAGCGAACGAAGCTCGGGCGCGTCTCCAGCCCATGCTGGGCGACGACTACGGGATGATGACGTGGCGCGAGGAGAACCCCGACAAGTTCAACGCCCTCGCCGTGGAGAAGAGCATGATGTTCTACATCCTCTTCTTCATCATGATCGTCGCGGCCTTCGGCATCGTGAACAG
>CBFGQE010000215.1:0-5731 GCA_965650815.1 uncultured bacterium | reverse complement strand
GGATGATGGTTTTGGAATCTTCAACAGGGCACACGTTCGTTCTCCTTCGGAAAAGAAGAATGATTCAGCACATCCGGTAGGAGAAGGCAACGGACGGAGGGAAGTGCAGACCATCGCATTCAGCGGCGGCGCTGAAAAACCGGGACGCAAGGGCTCGGCGGAATCAAAGCAAGGGAGTCGGGTCGGAACCGGCGGAAAGACCGGGAGGACGACCGAGGAAAAGTTTCGTGTCGCGGAGCACGCGCGCGGCGCGGTCGATTTCTCCGGCATCGATCATCAAGCGCAAGGCGGCGCTTTCACTGAAACGGTCAAAAACGAACGAAACCTGGTTGCATTTGACTTCGAGTTCGTGGCCGATCCCGGCAGCCTGGAGAAACATCTGCGCCGCGTGAACCCATTCGGCGTCGAGGCCGTCCGGGAACTGCTGGGTGCAACGATGGCCGCGCCGGGAAACGTCATCCCCGTAGGCCTCGAGACGGAAACGGGCGAACGAAGCGAAGTCGTCGAACCCCATCTCATATCCGTCGGCGGTTTTGCGCCAGGCGAAGCGGATACCCGCGCGGCGCGCGTATTCCAGCCGGTCCTGCAGCCATTGTGCGCGTTCGGCCTCGGGTTCGTTGCCGGTGAAAGCGTGGCGATGCTGGAACGCGTGCGGTTCCGTCCCCGATGAATCCCAAATCCGTTTGACCAAGCTTTTCCTCCCTGAACCGTGGCAGTCACAGTGTAGCGGGCAGTGGTTAACACGGCGTTAAGAACGGGAATTCCAAGGGAATTGGAATAATCGGCGAAGCTTTTCCTTTCCCGGGGACCAATCGTGGTTAGGTTCGCAGGCATGGCCGAAACCGCTTCCCCACGGAATTCGACGACTTCGTTCGCCAAGGAAATCCAGCTCGACACCTACCGCCAGAGCAAGCTCGACCAGGTGAAGAGCCTGCGCGAAAGCTACGCGGCTACGCAGACCAAAAGAGCCGAAGCGAAGCAGGCGATGGCAGCACGCGAGGTGCAAAAGCCGAACCCTGAACCGGTGCCGCATCTGCGTCCGCCGGACAGCGCGGAACGGCGGGCCGTCGATGCGAAGGTGCACCACGATGAACTGGCCCAAGCAAGAGCCGCCGCGCAGGAAAAGGCGGAGGCGTTGCGGAAGGAATTTGCGAGCCGTCAGCAACAGTCGCCAACGCGGGCGAATGGTCGAAGTCGGTGAATCAACGACGGTCAGGAATTGAGGTCGTCAAAATTTTTCAGATGCCTTCTTCGGAAGCCCCTGTGCAACGAGCTGCAGACGGAGGAAACGACTATTCCCGCGAGGGCAATCATTCCCAGGAGGCACAAGAACATCGAATACTCAAAAACAGTGTCGGATTTCAGCATTGCCGCAAAAAGCAGCAAGATCACTCCTAGCCCGCCGAACCCGGCAAATCCGATCCAACTAAGCGCCATCATGACACCTAACCCACGGGATGGGTTGAGGAGTTGCGCCCGTTTCCGTTCACTTTCCTCCTCCTTTTCAGTCGTCTGCCGAGCCCTTTCATTGAGAAGACGAGTCTCCGCTTGAAGACGACGGGCTTCCGCAGCGGCCTCCTTGCGACGGGTCTCTGCGGCGGCGTGTTCGGCTTCGACTTTGGCGCGGTCAGCCTGCCGAAGCTTTTCAGCGTGCTGGGCGAACGGATCGTTGGATGGCCTCATGGGGATGCAGGTTGGGTTTCCGATGCGAGGGCGCGGCGGGCGAGAAAATCCTGCCGCCGATTGACGATGAGGGTGGCCAAGGATTCCCCGGCCCGCAGCGGGCCGTGAGACACTTCGATTTTCGCGAGCACGCCGCTGGCGGTGGCGGGGACGAGAAACAGCGGTTGGCCGTCGGAAGTGAAGTGAGTATCCCGCCAATGTTGGTAGGCGACGGGATCGTGTTGGAAATCCTCCAAAGCGCGGGGAGTGTGATCGTGGCCGCGCACGCCCGTGACGCCGAAGAGCACCTGGCCTTTTGCCACCGTCGTTCCCGGTGCAACCAACCACCGGACCATCTGCGGCGGCGGAGCGCCGGGAATCTGGAACAGTTCGAGAATGTCCTGCGATGGTGCCAACAGCGGACGCTCCTCCAGCAGCTTGGGCGGCGCGGTTTCGGGATGCTGCGGATGCGGGTCGAAGAGGGCGTCGAGTTCGGGCTCCTGGAAATAATTAGCCCGCCGGACCGGCAGCGGGTTCTGGCCGGAGATCAACACAAGCGCGAACCCCGGCTGGCGTGGGTCGTTCGGGTCCTCGATGCGGCTGAAGTGTCGCCCGATCTCATCGGGGGTGATGAGCGGGCGTTTGTGGATGCCCTCGTTCGTGCCGTGCGAGGTGGATTCCGAGCTTCCGTGCGTGGTGGAGTCGTTGGTGCTCTGGTTGTCGGAGAAACTGGTTCCCTCCGTCTCGGAAAAGCTCGTGCCGAGGGTTTCCGAAGTGCCGGTCGTCCTGGAAGAGTTGCCGCCCCAGTTTTTTCCGCCGCCCCCGGAGCGCGACCGGTTGGTGCCGAGGTTGGCGCTCTCGTCCTTGCGGAAGAGGGAGAAATAGCGGTCGGTGTTGCGGAAGAAGAGCGGGTGCGGTTTCCAGTTCTCGCCCTCGGACGTGCCGGTGGACCAGCCATGATTCCGGTTCCCGCCCCAGTTTTTCCCTTTGCTGATCGACTCGGAAGTTCCCTCGCTGGAGGACACGGAGCCGGAGCGGCTGGTCGAGACGGTTCGGGAAGTGCCGCGCGTTTCGCCATGGGTGGTGCTGTTCGATTGGGAGACGGACTCGTTGGTGGTGCGGGTCTGGCGGACGACCTCGGTTTCGCCGATGAACTTCGAGACATACTCGCGCGAGAACTGTTCGCCCAGGTCGAAGAAGATCTTCAAGCCGCAGTTGGCGAGGAAGGTCTCCCACTTCTTTTCGTAGGTGCCCTTCAACTGCTCCAGGCTCTGGAGCACGATGAACAGCTTCACGCCGAACCCGGCAATCTGGGCGACGGTGTCCTCGATGATGTCCATCCGTTTCAGCCCGGCGAACTCGTCCAGGCAGAGCAGCACGCGGTGGCCGCAGGCGGGCCAGTCGGGCAGGACCTGCATTTCATAGACGGTGAGGGCGATCATCATCCGCAGCCACCCCGAGTGGCTGTTCATGAAATACTGCGGGAGACAGAGGTAGATCGTGACGCCCTTGGGGTCGGTCTTCAGATCGGAGAGGCGGAAATCGGACGTCTCCAGACACCGCTTCATCTCCGGTTCGTCGAGAAAGCGGGTCGCATCGACCGCCGCGTCGATGACGCCCTCGAACTGTTCGGCGGCCTGGATGGCCATGTCGAGGAAGCGTTCGCCGATCCCGGCGAGCACCTCGAAGGCGGGATTGCAGCGGACGGAATTCCAGAGGATGTGCTGCGCCGGTGGAATCTTCTCCTCGCCCGCCTGCCGGAACAGTTCCACGGCCTTCCAGTCACCGCGCAGGATGAGCTTGCGGACCGTGAGCAGATGGCGTTCGCCCGCGAACTCCGGGGAGGTCAGCACGTGCAGGATCAACCCGTGCACGAGCGAGCGAGCTCGTTGCTCCCAGAAGGGTTCCTTCTGGTTCTGCACGGGCACGAGCGCGTCGGCGATGCGGCTGGCCTCGCTCACGGTGCGATCCGAATTCGGATCGAGCGCGTCGAGCGGATTGAAGCGGCTGCGATAGGACTCCTCCAACCGGGCGGTGCCGAAGGGATCGAGCACGTGGACCTTCTGGCCAAGGCCTTCGCAAAACTCAGAGCCGCTGCCCCGCCGCCGGGCGGTCACGCTGGCGTTCTCGCCCTTGGGATCGATGACCACGAGGGAACCGGGCCAGAGACAGAGGTTGTTGATGATGGACGTGGTTCCCTTGCCGCCCCGGCTGCCGCTGACCAGGCAGATATGCCGGTCGTCGCTACAGCCCAAAGGTTCCGCGTCGGGAGTGATGGAACGGCCCAGCCAAAAGTCTCCCGGTCGATACCGATGGGTCCGGGCAAACTCCACGGGATCGGCCCATTCCGCCGTCGCCAACCTCTCTGTCATGCACGAAAGATTGGGTGTGTGCGGACCGGTGTCAGCTTTTTTGGGGTCCAGCCGTGAAATTTTTCACGGGGCTCCGTTTTTTTTGGAACCGGGCGGCGTAACTATTCCAGAGAATGAAGACTTCAGAAGCCAACCCGGTGGCGGAGCCAAGCGGAGCGGAAGCCATGCTGGCCCGCCGAATGGAGGCGGTGCTGCGCTCGGTCGATCTGTATCACACGCACCTGCAGGACTACCTCTATCGCCTGACGCACCAATGGCAGGACGCCGAGGACATCCTGCAGGAACTTTGGCGCTATGTGCTGCTGCAATTTCCCGAGGACCGCATCGAGTCGCTGTCCTTGCTCCGGCGCAAGGCGTATCAGCTCTTCATCGACCGCTACCGGGCGGCCCGCCGCCGTCCCGAAATCCTTACCAGCGAACTGCCGGAATTGCCGGTGGAGGGCTCGGCGCAGGTCCGTTTCTCCGATGCGGGCGAAGCCGAAATGAAAGCGTGCTTCTGGCGGGAGTTCCACGGCGTCGAACTTTCCGACCCGCAGAAGGACGTGCTCTGGCTACACGCCCGCTACGGGCATACCTACCAGGAGATCGAGAAGATCACCGGCGTGCCCGCCTCCACTGTCGGGGATTGGGTCGCCCTGGGCCGGGAGCGGCTGGCCGAATATCTCAACCACCCACTGAAGGACTAAACCATGCAATCCCACACCCACGCACATGTGTATCGCGCCCAGGACATGAACCGCATCATCGCGCAGTTCGGGCAGAAGCCCCCGGAGGAAGTGAAACAGAAAATCCGGGAAACCCTTGTCCGGGAGCAGGGCCGGATCGCCGGGCTGGAACAACTGCGCGAGCGTCAGCAGGAGCGGACGCGCGGTCGCGGACGCTGACCCGATCCGAGACGATCCACCACGGGCTCGAAGCCAACCCGGTCCCACTGGACCGGGTTTCGCTTTTTCACCGGTTCAACTTCGGAGAGGAGCGAACCGCCGCCCGTCGTTTGTCCTCCAACTGTTGGAGGACTTTCTTCCGTTCGTGCGCGTCGAGATAACCGGCGGGCTTCTGGACTTCCCACCGTTCCAGCTTCCGGCGTTCTTCCGTCTCCTGCTGCGCCTTGAGTCGAGCCAGCTTCCGCTCCCGTTCCTCGGCGGTTTGGCCGAGCTTCTCCTCGGCCCGCCATTCGGCGTTGCGCCGGTTCCGTTCCAGTTCCCGCAACCGCTCCTGCCGGGCGCGGGTGATGCCCAGCCAGCGTTCCCACCACGGTGAGCTGCGGGCTTTGCGCCGCAGGGCATCGATGCGCGCCTCCTGTTCGTCGAGCCGGTAATACCGGTTCAAGTCCTCGCGTTGCCGGTGGAGCCGGTCCTGGTAGTGGTCGGAGACCTGGGAGCGTTGCTCCTCATGCCGAGACTGAAGCTCGTTCCGCTGTTGCACCACGCGGGCGTCGTGCCGAAGGCTTTCCTGGTAGCGGCGGCGGTTGTCGGCCTGAATCCGGCGGCTCAAGGCCGTCGCCTCCGGCAGGCGGGCGCGGTCCATGTCGCCCAGCCGTTCCTGAAACTGCCGGGCGCGGACGTTTTCCAGATGCCTCACCGGATTGTGGCTCTGGCCATAGCGGTCCACCACGACGAGACGCGTGCGGCCCAATGCGAGATGATACCCTTGGGTTCTAAGAGCGGCGGCGAAGCTGCGGCCGCTGTCGGACTGCC
>CBFGQE010000214.1:0-5764 GCA_965650815.1 uncultured bacterium | reverse complement strand
GCTGGTTGAAGGGATTGATCCCGGCGAGCACGCGCTTGATCCAGCCCTCGGCCAGCTTGGGCGCGGTCCAGGCGGACCACTGGTTGTAGAGCGGATGGCTCGTGTCCTTGGCGCGGTAGCGCATGACGACGTAGTTGTCCGCCAGGGCCTGGATGCCCGCGCCGCCGATGGTGCGGAAGGGCAGGTTGGTGCCGGTGGAGAGCGAGAGGTAGCCGCTCATGGTCTCGTCGGCCACGGGAGGCAGGCCGTCCACGGGCGCGGCGATCTTCCACTCGTATTCGAACTCGTCGTAGCGGCCGGCGAGGTCGGAGGTGTGCTGGAAGGTGACCTGTTCGCTCAACGGATTGGCGGCGGCGATGACCTTGACCTCGCCGCGATGGAGCGCGGAGCCGTCCACCTTGAAGACGTGGAGGGCCACGGGATCGCCGGGACGGGTGAAGGCGGTGCCGCCGGATTCGACGAGCGTGACGTATCCGCTGCCCGCTCCGGTGGCGCTGAGCGCGTAGGAATCGACGGCGGTGTTGTCGCTGTCCACGACGGCGAGTTCACCCACGGGGATGGACTCGGTGAGGGCGTCGTTCGGGATGTAGCTGCCGGGGACGGCCGGGTTCTCGTGGAAGGTCTCCAGATCGGTGGCGAGACCGTTGACGAGCAGGGTCCACTTGGCCTTGTCGTTGTCGCCGTCGGCGCAGAGCGCGTGGACGGCGGCGAGGTCGGAGCCCCGGAGGACGTTCAGCATGAGGTAGCTTTCGCCGAGGGTTTCCTGGACGAACTTGCCGCTCAGGACGAGGCGTCCCTTGGCCCCGCGGTTCGGATCGAAGAAGACGCGTTCCGAGAGGTGCGGCGGGAGGTTCGGGAAGTAGTAGCGGCCCTGGTAGTAGTCCTTGCGCACGGAGCCGGGGACTTCGGCCAGGTCGATGAGGTCCAGATCCGATTCCTTCTCGCGGGTGCCGTCGTGCAGCACGGCGCTGGGTTCGGCTGCGACGATGCCCTGGGCGATGGACTGCTGGTAGAGGACCCGTGCGGTCATCATGTCGCGCACTCCGGGCAGGCCGAAGGCGGGCGTGGTGAGCGTGGCGCCGAAGGCCAGCGAGGGCAGGGGCTTGGTCGAGTCCTTGGGATCGCGCACGGGCCAGACGGGGCGATAGACGATCTCCAGGGAGGCGGTCTCCTTGGAGGCGGGATCACCGACGTATTGGCCGCCGCTGAGGGGCCGGAGGTAGGGCACGATGCTGCCGGCGGCGGGCGGGTTGGCGACGCCGGGCCAGTGGAAGGTCGGCTCCGTCTTGTAGTAATAGCGGATGGTGAAGCTGTTCGCCGGGGTCGGAGAGGCAGCGAGGAACGGCGGCCGGTTCGTGAATTGCGCAATCGTTCCCGTGTAGGAGTTGGTGCTAAACAGAATGGGAACCACCGGCATGGATGGGGCCAGGGTGCTTGACACCGTCAGGTGGAGCGTATTCGTCACCCGGGTGTGGTCGTAGAGGTCTTCGACCACGATCTGGTAGGTGCCCGATCCTTCGTCGGAAGAACTCGGGGTGCCAACGATCTCCAATCCTTCGAAGCCGAGCCAGGAGGGGAGTCCCTGGGGAGCCACGAGGGTGAGATACTGTTCTTCACGCGAGGCGTGGATCCGATAGCTGAACCGTGCGCCAGGGAACGCCGTCTGGCTGGGCAGGGGCCCAAAGGTTCGCGTGGTCGGATTCAGTTCGCCGGCCTGCAGGGCGGGAAGCCCGGAATGCAGGCCGCGATAGACCCAGAGGTCGTGCTTGCGGTCGCGGTAGGTGAACGAGTCGTAATGGCCGAACGGACCGGCGTTGTCGCGGGAGGCGAGCCAGCCGTTGGGCAGGTCGGCGCCGGAGTGGAGCGGCTCGGTGTTGTAGTTCACCGCGTTGTCGCCGGAGCCCTCGATGGGCTTGGCGAGGAAGGTGAGCGGCGGCGGCGGCTGGAGGAGCTGGCCGGCGGGGACGATGTAGTCGAAGACGAAGCCTTCCTCGGGCTTCTCGCGCAGGACCTTGAAGGCGGTCATGGCGGGACGTCCGTCGGCGGCGACGTAGTCGAGCAGGACGAACGGATGGGAGGAGTAGTTCGTGCCGGACACGAGGTTCAGGTCGTCGCGGGTGGCGTAGGCCGTGCCGCCGGACATGATGGCGTGCTCCTCGTTGGGGTTGTAGCCGGGCAGGGCCGGGTTGTTCTGGCCGTAGATCGAGCCGCGGGAGCGGACGGAATCCAAGGTGCCGGAGCCGAGCTTGCTCGCGAGGACGATCTCGGGCGGGTTCGACGGCCACTGGATGGTGTAGCGGCCGAGGACGGAGGGCCAGTAGATGGTGGCGAAGCCCTTGAGCTCGTCGCCGGAGTTCAGGCCGGCGTTGCTGCTGTTCGGACGATACCACCAGACTTCGAGCTTGTTCGTGCCGGGCACGGCGTTGACCGGGATGATCGCGCCCTTGGCGGCTTCCTCGAAACCGGCGACAAACGGATCGATGTAGGCTCCGGGATGGAAGAGAACACCGGCGGGCTGGTGGATGTGGCCCGCCAGATAGTCCCAGTCCTCGGTGGACTCGGGCTCGCCGGTGGGCGGGGAGAGTCGTTCACCGACGACGGCGGTCAGGTCGGCCACGCGCGGGACGACGGAGAGGTCCATCCAGTAGGTGCTGCCGTTGCCGCCGAGGGACGCGGGAGGCGCGCCGGGGTTCGGGGCGTAGGGCACGGGATCGGGACGTTCCATCGGCTCAGGAAGCGTGGCGAGCAGCTGGCTCATCAGGCCGGCGCGCGGACGGAAGGTGCCGCTGATGACCGGGGTGAAGACGGTGCCTTCGGCCGAATCCACGAAGAGCTGGCTCAGGCCGCTGACGGGACCGGTGCCGCCGGAGCCGTTGCCTTCGAGCAGCTTGACGCTGCCGCCGCTGGGCGACGTCAGGGTCACGACGATGTCTTCCGGGTAGGTGTGCGAAACCTCGAGCAATTGGGCCATCACGAACTGCACCGGATGGGTGATGCCGCTCACGGTCAGGCTGGAAGGATAGGGGCTGCCGTTGGGATACAGCACGGAGACACCGCCCGAGCTGGTGAAGGTGTTGGTCATCCACACGCCGGTCGTGCGGTTGGTCGAGACGACGAAGAGACGCCAGAGGCCGATGTGGCCGTCGTCGGCCGAAACGACGTCGTTGACGTGCAGGTTCCAGACGCCGTTCACGCCCCGGTCTCCACCGGAGATGTAGGCGTCGTAGTTGGACGAGGCTTCCAGGTAGGCGAGGTAGTTGGTGTAGGCGGCGTAGGCCCGGGGGTAGCCGAGGCGCACGCCGATGCCGGGCAGGTTGGTCGCGACGGTGCCGGAGTAGGCTTCGTTGGCCAAGGTGCGGTCGAGCCAGGAGAAGACGCGCTCGAAGGCGATGTTCTCTCCGGAGGTCAGGCGCAGCAGGGTGCGGTGAGCGCCGTGGTCCCCGTCCAGGAAGGTGTAGAATTTGGTGTCGGCCGTGATCTTGGCGCGGGGCTTGTCCAACGGGTCCTGATAGGCGATCTGCGGGATGTTCAGCGGATCGAGCTGGACGGCGGTGGCCGTGGCCTCCGCTTCGGTGGCGACGAGCGGACGGAGGTAGTGGCTGTATTTGCCGGGCTCGGTAGGCCAATGGAGCCGGTAGCGGCCGAGCTCGGTGGGCCACTGGATATTGGCCTCGCCGTCCACGAGCCAATGCACGAGGTAGTCGTTCAGGCTGCGGGTTTCGATCTGGGCGTAGAGGTTCTGACGGTTGTTGCCGACGACGACGTGTTTGAAGCCGAACTGCGGGCTGCCGGCCTGGAGGATGGGGTCGGGCGTCAGGTCGTCGGCCGAGCCGAAGGGCGGGACGATGCGCTCGCCGAGTTCGATGGAGACGTCGGCCGGGCTGGGCTGCTGGATGACGTCCACCAGCTCGAAGCCGAGGTGCTGGCGGGTCTGGCCGTCGGCATTGGCGTCGCCGAGCAACTCGACGAAGACGCGGCCCTCGAGGTTGTAGGCGTAGAGGAAGCCCTGGGTCTGGTCATACCAGAGGGTGCGCAGCTCGGAGAGGGTCTCGTTTTCGTTCCCTTCGGTCGGGCTGGTGTAGCCCGGGCCGCGGTATTCCTGCTCCACGGTGCGGGGGAAGTTGTTGTTGTAAACGATGTTCACGCCGCCGATGCGGGCGGGCGGGATGGAGACGGGCTTGCCGAGCAGGCGGTATTCGCGCTCGGTCCAATACATCTTCTTGGCGGGCTTCACCGAGCTGCCGGAGACGACGAGCGAATCGGTGTAGAGCAGATAGATGCTGGTGCCGTTGGTCTCGAAGCTGACCGGTCCTCCGGGGTTCACATAGGACGTCGGAACGGTGGCGGCGGTGTAGGGGGCGGACTTGCGCCAGGTGATGCGGATGGGGCCGGACTGGATGGCGAAGACTTTCCGCGCGTGGGGGCTCCAGTAGAAGCCGGAGTCCAGGCCGGATTCGACGCCGTAGGGCTCGGGAATCCAGTAGCTTGCGGCGGAAACCCCGGAGAGCAGCGTGCCCTTCTCGTCGGTGATGGGCACCGAGACGATGGAGCCGAAGGAGAGCGAGGTTTGGCGGCCGAGGAACGGTGCGCCCACCGTGACCCGGCGCTGGATCATGCGGCCGTTGCCCGCGGTCTTGGCGGAGGGCAACTGCATGGCGTCGGCGATGGCGGCGTTAAAGGAGTGGGTGCCGTCCAGTCCGCCCGCGTTCTTGAGCAGCGTCTTGTTCGTGGCGGAGGCTCCGCCGCTGAACGGGCCGAAGCCCTGGAACTGGCCGATGGTGGGCGTGGTGTAGCTGCCCGATCCGTTGAGGCCTGTGGGCATCCGTCCGTCGGAGCCGACAGGGGAGCCGGGAGTGGCGGAGATGGGGACGCCGCGCAGGGACTGGTAGTTGTGCGGCGTGGAGTTTTGCCGCAGCTCCAGCGGCAGGCTTTCCGCCGCGCGTAGCAGACCCGTGCCTGCCAGCAACCAGCCGGCAAGGAGCCCGAGTTTTCGTGTGATTCTCATAAGCCGAGAGTGGGGTCGAGGTGGACGACGACGTTTCGGCCGGGATCAACGCACGCGCATGATGTAGGCAAGGGCGTAGTAGCGGGGGCGGATGTCGATGGCGGCACCGGAGCCAGTGTTCGACGTGGTCGAGTTGCGCTCGTAGACGTCGTTGTCGAAGTCCCGGCCCTCGTCCGACCCGGCCACCTTCTGGCCCAAGCCTTGGTTTTCCGCATAGTAGCCGTCCTTGAAGCCGTGGCTGTGGGGCGGGAGCTGGGCGACGGTGAGGGTGATCTGGTCGTTGCCGCCGGTGTTGCCGGGGCTGTAGGTGCTGCCGGCACCGACGACGAAGCGGCTACGGAGGTCGGGGGTGAGCTGGCCGTTGACCGTGCTGCCGTTGCAGAGGGCCCAGCCGCTGGGGATGTTTCCAACTGTGCCGGACCAGAGGATGATGCCGCCGACGGGGATGGTGCCGTCGCCGACGAACTTGCTGGCCGTAACGGTGCCCGAGGAGTTGACGGTCGGGGCGGTGAGCGTTCCGGAGGTGGTGAGGTTGCCGGCGGTGACGGTGCCGGAAGCGGTGAGTCCGCCCGCAGTGGTGAAGGAACCGGCGGCGAGGTTGCCGCCGATGGTGGCGGAATTGGCCTTGAAGGTGCCGTTCACGTCGAGGTTCGCGCCGGGGTTGCCCTGGTTGATGCCGACGTTGCTGCCGCTGACGTTGACCACGGTGCCGTGGCTGGAGTTGACGAGGTTGTTGGCGTTGACGGCGGTGGTGGCGAG
>CBFGQE010000213.1:0-5768 GCA_965650815.1 uncultured bacterium | reverse complement strand
CGCAGGACGAACTTGGGATTGATCCGGTCCATCCGGCCCTTGCGCTCGGCGTCCTGGCTCGATTCGCCGCGCAGGCGTGCGGCGTAGCGCTGGGACCAGTCTTCCCAAGCCAGCCGGTTGACCACGAGATCACGCAGCGGGGCATTGGTCGCGCTCGGGTCGGTCGAAAACGAATTCAGCGCGCGGAAGAAGCGGGTGAAATCCGAACCCTTCAACAGCTCGAAGGTGTCGCGGAAGATCTCCTCATCGACAGGCTGCTGGTGTTTGAAGCCGTGCTTCGCGCCCAGCAGATCGAGGAAGTGCGTGGCCAGCGACGGCTCGTAGTCGGCCAAGGCGGCGTTCACCTGATCGGCCATCATCAGCGGTGACAGCGCCTGGCCGAGGCACTGGAGATTGAAGAACCCGATGCGCGGCTGGTTCTGGTAGGAGTAGAGCCCGGTCTGGTCGGTGTGGTTGCAGATGTGGCCGGGATCGAAGTCGTCCATGAACCCATACGGGCCGTAGTCCATCGTCAGGCCGAGGATGGAGAAGTTGTCCGTGTTCATCACGCCGTGGCAGAAACCGACCGCCTGCCATTCCGCCATGAGCTGGCCGGTGCGACGGACCACTTCCTTGAACCAGCGGCAATACTTCTCCTGCGCCGGCACGGAGGCGAATTGCGGGTAGAACTGCCCGATCACGTAGTCGGCCAAGGTGCGGAGATTTTCCACCTGCTCGCGGTAGTAGAAGACCTCGAAGCTGCCGAAGCGCACATGGCTCGGCGCGAGCCGCACGATCATCGCGCCCGGCTCCGGCTGTTCACGGAAGACCGGTTCGTCGCTGCCGATGAGGCACAGCGCGCGCGTCGTCGGAATGCCGAGGCCGTGCATGGCTTCGCTGCAAAGATACTCGCGGACCGACGACCGCAGCACCGCCCGGCCGTCGCCGAAGCGGGAGAAGGCCGTCTTGCCCGCGCCTTTCACCTGGAGGTCCCACTTGTCGGTCGAGAGCTGGAGATGGCCGTTGTAGAGGCCCTGCACCGGCGACTTCACCTCGCCCAGCAGGATGGCCCGTCCATCGCCGAGCTGCGGCACGTAGTGGCCGAACTGGTGCCCGGCGTAGAGCATGGCGATGGGCTCGCTGCCGGGGATCGGTTTGCGGCCGGTGATGAACTCCGCGAAGTCCGGCCGCTCCGCCTCGGCAGGATCGAGGCCCAGGAGATTGGCGGCGGCGGGGTTGAAGTGGACGAGCCGGGGATTCTCGAACGGCGTGGGCGCGACCCGCTGGAAGAAACCTTCCGGCAGCCGGGCGTAGGTGTTGTCGAACGTCAGCTCGTCGATGCGTCGCATGAGGCGCGGAGCATACGCGGGAACGGCGGGGTGGGAAGGGGGCAGTTGAGGTGGTCCAGCCCAACAGTTCGCTGGGATCGGTCTACCTTGGAAAACCCCTGGCCGAGGGTTCATTTATGGTCAGATTCCCAAGATGAACCGTCGCCGCCCCTGATGGATCGCCTTTGATCCGAAGGAAGAATGAAGCGGCTGAATCGTGTCCCGTAGTCATCGTCAGCGCGCCCACATTCTCGCCATTGACCGAAAACGTCCGCAGTCGGGAGTCCGTGTTGACGGAGACCGTGTTCCAAGAGCTGGAACGGATTGAATCTTTTTCCCCTGAATGGATTGCCCCCTGCATCCGCCAGGGTGCTTTCAAATAGGAATACCAGTGGGGAGTGCTTCCTCCGAGCCGAGAAGGATCGACTCGCCATGTTTCCGAGATCACGGGCCCTACAGAGGCGCTCTTGATTTCCAGCTGGGAGACAAGGACATCGATCCGCCCGTCATCGGCCGGTTTGATCACGTGTGATCCGAACAACACGGTTCCGCGTTCGACGAACACGTCGGCCGACCAAACTTTGAACTCCGCAAATTCGGTCAAAGAGTCGCGCACGTAGGTTTCGTCCGAAGAACGATCCAATCTCACGGACAGAACACCGTCTTTCAGCTCCCAGCGCCCCGGGCCGAGCATGAGGGAGACGGATTGGCCAGACACTTTTTTGAACACCACAAAGCAATGGCTCTTGAACTGCGGCTCGGTCGTAGCGCCGACAAGGCTAGTGCCTATCTGGCTCGCCAAGTCTAAGGCTTTCACCTCCATGCGCTGGACCACACCGTCCGTTGACCCGCCCGCGTTGGCAGCCGGCACAATCGGCGTCGGAGAAGGAGACGGAACCGCACGCGGGGTCGGGTTCCTGCCGGGCGAAAAGAACCTGAATCCACCATACATCTTCCAAACCAAGGCGGCATTGATGCAGCAAACAACCGTGACCACCAGCACGGCCAACGTCACAAACAGCTTCCTTTTTGATCTGGGCCTGGGCCTGTCATTCGCGAACGACTCGCCGACCTGATTCTCATTCGCGACCTCCGGATCACTCTTCGAACCAAAGTTCGTTTCAACGCTGCCGTGGAGCAATCCAACCAGTCGATCCACCGTCTTCGGCCGGACGGCTGTGTCCTTGATCAGGCAGGAGCCGACGAAGAGTTCCGCTTCGCCGGAGATCGTGCGGTTCAGGCCGAGTTGCTCGATCCGTTCCTGAAGCTTCGGCGGCGGATGGTGCGCCACCTGATGCGCCAAGTCGCCGCCGACGAAGGGCGGCTGGCCGGTCAGCAGCTCGAACAGCGTCGCGCCCAGTGCGTAGATGTCGTCCTGCGCGGTGGAGGGCCATCCCTCGACCTGTTGCGGGCTCATGTAGGCGGTGGTGCCGCTGGCCCCGAGCGAGCGGGACATCGGATGGAGCGCGTCGGTGAAATGCGTGGCCAGGCCGAAATCGATGATCTTGATCTGGCCGTCGGCGCCGAGGAGGACGTTGGCCGGTTTCAGGTCGCGATGGACGATGTTGCGCTGGTGCGCGTAGGCCAGCGCGTCGCAGATCTGGAGGAGGAAGGGCTTGAACCATTCCCAGTCGAAGACGCCGTCGTCCTGCTCGGCCTGCCATTCGTTGAGCCCGCGTCCGTCCACCAGTTCCATCACGATGAAGGGCTCCTCGCCCTCCTCTTCGTAGAGGTCGTGGATGCGGACGATGTTCGGGTGCGACAGCGCGCGGTTGCGGACGATCTCGCGACGCAGATGGTCGAAGGCGGGAAAGTTCGAGCGCAGCTCGGCGGGCACGGTCTTCACCGCCACGCGTTCCTTGAGCTTGGTGTCGAAGGCTTCCCAGACAATGCCCATGCCGCCCTGCGCGATGAAGCGCACAAGCTTGAAGCGGCCCCGGCCGATCAAGCCGTCGGGCTTCCAGCTCAGGCTCTCCTGCGAATCGGTGCGCTTCTCCTCCTGCGCCGGGGCTGACGTGCTCATGGCCCGGGCAGAAAACCATGCGGACGAAGCCGACTCAAGCCGCGAGCCGTGGTGGAAAGGGCATCCCTCCGCCCCGAGCGAAGGCTTTTCCGTCGTCCGTTCAACTGCTACTCCTGCGGACACGTTCCCCATGATCCGCGCCATGAACTCCCCATTCTTCGCCCGTCTCGGTGGTTTGCTCGGTCTCGTCCTGTTGCCCGCCGCCTTCGCAGCCGATCCGGTCGGGTGGGCTCCGGCCGGGATTCCGCCCGGACCGACGAACAATCCCGCGCTGTGCCCGGGGAACTTCCTCAAGCCCGAGCAAGGGCAGGCATTGCTCGACGCGGCCTTGGTCCGCTTCCCCGATCGCGCCTCGTGGGACGCCTACGCCACCCACGCGCGAAATCGCATCCAAGAGCGGATGAACCTCGCGCCCTGGCCGAAGCGCACACCGCTCAATCCCATCTCCCATTCCAAACGCACGCACGACGGCTACACGGTGGAAAATGTCGCCTTCGAGTCCGTGCCCGGCTTCTTTGTCACGGGAAAGCTCTACCGACCTCTCGACGCCAAGAGGCCGTTCCCGGTGGTGCTTTCCACGCACGGCCACGACGGCGGCATCAAGAAGCCGGAGGACTACGCCAAGCACGCCAGCTTCCATCCGAACACCCAGGCCCGCAGTGCCACGCTCGCCCGCATGGGTGCGGCCGTGCTGTCCATCGACATGGTGGGCTTCGGCGACACCATCCCGCAGGTCGGGCAGGAGGCGCATCGGCGGCCTTTCACCCTCACGCTCCAGACCTGGAACGCCATCCGCGCCGTGGACTACCTGCTCTCGCTCGAAGGCGCGGACCCGAAGCGCGTCGCGGTCAACGGCGAGTCCGGCGGCGGCACCCAGTCGTTTCTCCTCGCCGCGCTCGATCCGCGCGTCACCGCCAGCGTGCCGGTGGTGATGGTCTCGGCCTACTTCTTCGGCGGCTGCCAGTGTGAAAGCGGCCTGCCCATCCACCGGAGCGACGACCATTTCGTGAACAACGCGATGATCGCCGCACTGGCCGCGCCCCGGCCGCAGCTCCTCGTCTCCAATGGCAAGGACTGGACCCAGCACACGCCCCAGTCCGAGTTCCCTTTCCTCCAGAAGATCTACGGCTACCACGGCGCCACCGACCGCGTGGCCAACACGCATCTCCCCGACGAAGGCCACGACTACGGCCCGTCCAAACGCGCCGCGCTTTACCGCTTCCTCGCCCAGCATCTCGGCCTGAACCTTCAGGCCACGCTCAACGCCGCCGGCGAGATCGACGAATCCAAGGTGACGATCGAATCGCCCTCCGCGCTCCATGTCTTCGATGAAGCCCACCCGCTGCCCGCCCATGCGCTGAAGGACATCGGGCAGGTGGAAGCGGCGCTCACGAAGCTCCAGCGGTGAGAGCGCTGCCGGGGCGGATTTCGCAGGGATACGCGGCGAATTAGATGCGACCCGGTTAGGAAAAAGGAGACACGCTGCTTTGCGTAGCAGACTATGGACTCATGCCCGTTGACGCCCACATCTTCGCCACGTTGGATTCTCCTATTGAGAAGGAAAGGTTGGCTACGTTGAGATCGCATTTGAGCGAAGCGGTCGGCGAGACCTGCTCTCTGAGCTTCGACATTGGAGAGGAAGTCATTTCCCAGATCCCAGCAACGGAGAATCAGTTTCTTCCCGATGGGCTGCCTGAAACGGTTGGCATTTACCAAGTCGAACTGAACAGCCCCTACTACGGGCCCGATTATGAAAGGGGATACTGGCCGCAGATCGCGGCGGTCTTGGAGTTTCTCAGGAGACGCCTTCCCGAAGCCAAGGTCTGGTATGGGCGCGACGACGGAGACTGGGTCAAACAAGTGACCGACGAATCTCTCAACGCGATGTGGGACCATTGGGCTGAAAACGGTGGCCGCCCCTACTACAAACGATAGCGGTCATTTTCCGCGAACCTTCGCTGGAGTCGGATGATCAGCCACATCTCCGACGTCGGCCTCACGGCATCTTATGAAATCAAGGGACCAGCAGCGTCTGTTCGCGCTGCCCGCTCCGGTCAAACGTCGCCGAAACCGTTGGGCCTCCGCGCACGATTTCTGCATGACCATCGGTGAAGGACATGACGCCTTGGGTTTTCTTTCCGCCCAGAGGATGCAGTTCCCGGGTCCAATCGAGCGTGGAACCGGCTTGAATCGTGACCTGGCCGGGTCCGATGGCGGTGCCGTTCAACGCCAAATGCCTGTCGCCGAGCAGGACTTGGTTGGTGTCGACCAGCCGCGACGAGAGATTCAGGAAGTAGCTGAGATTGGTGGCTTGGAGAGTAGTGGTCGTCGGGAAACGTTTGGTGTCGGTGGGGCAGACGAAGATCTGCGGACCAGCGAACTTTTTCAGGGGAGTGAAGAGTTCGGGAGCGGTTTCGGAAAACCCTACCGCTCGCGTC
>CBFGQE010000212.1:0-5772 GCA_965650815.1 uncultured bacterium | reverse complement strand
GCTCTCTCAGCCCGCGAATAGAGGATCGGATCCGGCAAGGCGCTGCGCGCAAACTGAGGGAGCTTCCTCCAAGAGTCGCGGTAGGTTTCGGACTCTCGCCAATCCGAGCCTTGGAGGATCGAGACCAAAGCGGGCACCGCGATGTCCGGCCCCATCTGTTCCAAGATCAAGGCAGCGTTGGTCCCGGAATTGAAGTTCCACCCAGCCCCCACCGCGTCCCAACGTTCGAGAATCACCTCCGCCGCCGGCCGCCCTTGGAACATCGCCTCCTCCGCCTGCATTCCCCGGGGCACCACGAGCAGAAACGCCAGGACCGTCGCCCATCCTCCCGAAAACCAGCTCGAATAACCCCGGAATAATCCAACGCCGCTGCTCAATCCCTGGAACATGGCCGCAGGCTAAGAACCGCCCGGCGCACGACAAGGGAGAATTCCGCCATTCTACCGGCGGATGAATCGCTCGGCTCCGGCATCACCGGCTCTGGTCGGCGCGGGTCGCCTGGCCCTCGCGGCCACCGGCGTGCTCCACCGCCTCGCGCATTTGCTGGAACCACCACTGGGCGCGGGACTGGCTGACGGTCTTGGGGCGGCGGACCCGGATGTTGCGGCGTCCTCCGAAGCTGAGATCGAGCTGCTTGGTTCCGATCATATACGGCCTTTCGTTGGACCGATGCTTCCAGAACCTCCCGGACAAGGGCTGTCCGAGCTTCCGGACACCCTGAATCTGCCACGGATCGCACAGCGGGCAACGGCCGCTGCCGATGTCCAATTGTCCGGCGTTGGCGGAAGTGGAATTGCTGGGCAAACGGTTTCTTGCTGGACGCGACGCTCCGGTTGAAGAACCGGCCAGGGTGCCGCCGTCGAACGGCCAATCCGGAAATCCGCTTGGTCATCCGGCGGAAAACCCGTCACAAATCGCCCCGGCACATTCCCACATGATGAACTCAACCCTTCTCCGTTGGCGCGGCGCGGCCCTGGCCTGCCTCGCCTTTTTCACCTGCGCCGTTCCGGGCCTGTTCGGCGCGGACTGGATCTCCTACGAGCCCAAGGCCGGTCCCGGCGCGGGCAAACACGTCGTCTTCCTGGCGGGCGACGAAGAATACCGCTCCGAGGAGGGATTGCCGATGTTGGCCAAGATCCTGAGCCAACGGCACGGTTTCAAGGCGTCGGTCCTCTTCTCCGTGAACCCCGACGGCACGATCAATCCCGACAACCAGAAGAGCCTCACGGGCTCCGAGGCGCTGGATTCGGCCGACGCCATCGTCATGCTGCTGCGCTTCCGCAACTGGCCGGAGGACGTGACGCGGCGTTTCCAGAACGCCTTCGAGCGCGGCGTCCCGATCATCGCGCTGCGCACCAGCACCCATGCCTTCAACGGCTATCCGCAGGGCAGCCCGTGGGAGGGCTGGAACTACAATCGCGGCGGCGGCTTCGGAAAGAAGGTCCTCGGCGAGACCTGGGTCACGCACTGGGGCGACCACAAGAAGGAAGCCGCGCGCGGCGTCATCGAACCCGCCGCCAAGGACCATGCCATCCTGCGCGGCGTCGAAGACGTCTTCGCCGATTCCGACGTCTATGAAGCCTATCCCCCGGCCGATGCCACCATCCTCATGCGCGGACTGGTGCTGACCGGCATGAAGCCGACCGATCCTCCGGCGACGCGCTCCAAGAAGCGCGCCACCGACAGGGTCGAGCAGCCGGTGAACGAACCCGCGATGCCGGTGGCCTGGACGCGCCTGCACAAACACGAGAACGGCAAAGAGAGCCGCATCTTCACCAGCACGATGGGCGCGGCCACGGATCTCCAGAGCGAAGGCCTGCGCCGCATGGTGGTCAACGGAGTCTTCTGGAGCCTAGCGATGGATGTCCCGGCCAAGGCCGACGTCGCCTACGTGGACGGCTACAACCCGACTTTCTACGGCTTCGGCACCTACCGCAAAGGCGTGAAGCCCGACGATCTCGCCCTCGGCAAAGCCATCGGCGCTCCGGTCGAGGCGAAGGCGGGGTATCTGCCCAAGCCTTAGCCGGAACGATGCAGTCCAAAGTCAGGCTTCCAGCCTGATGCGGTAGCGGCGGACGTCTCGTCTGCCGTGGAGGGCGGGCGTCCCGCCGCCCGGATCGGGGGCGTTGGACAGCGGCAGGGGCGTTCCTATCCGGCGGGCTGGAAGCCGCGCCTCTACGGCAGGTGGGACACCCGCCGCTACCGGGCCGGGCTGGAGGCCGCCTTGTGGAAACCTTGGTTCGGAAAACCCCTCACCCCATCCGATGGGGTGAGGGTGTCCGCAGGACGGGTTAGGGGACGTCTCTCTTCCATTGGAGGCCTCATGGTTTCTACACGGCGCTCGGAAACCTGTCCTGCTTTGCACTGCATCGTTCCCGGTTAGAACCGGCTGCCAGCGTGCGGTCCTCGCCCCGATTGCCGGAGGTTTTGATGCGTGGGCCCTGACGCACAAATCGCAGTTTGCCGCGTTCCCCGGAATTCCGCTTCCCGACCCGGCCCGGTTTTGCAAAGACTCCAGCGTGGAGTCAGGGGTTCGAGGTCCGCGTCGGACGACGTGCGGCAGGGCGGGACGTTTCCAGAAACCCCGGACGGTTCAGCAGGAACGGCGGTTCATTGCATCTCAGACCTATGGCCATCTCCCAACTGCATCTGGATTCCGGAACCCCCATGGGGGCCAACCTCGTCGCCGACGGCGCTACCTTCCGTGTTTGGGCCCCGGCGGCACTGGAAGTTTACGTGGTTCTCGGCGATTCCGGCTCTTCAGCTCCCAGCCAATGGCGGAAGTGCCCGGGCGATTTGTTGGTGAAGGATGGTGCGGGTTATTGGGGCGGGTTTGTCCCCGGCGTGAAGGACGGCGACGAATACCGCTTCTATGTCGTCGGCCAAGGGAGCGAAGGCTTCAAACGCGATCCCTACGCCCGCGAGCTGCAAATGGACGGCTACCCGGACTGCAACTGCATCGTCCGCGATCCCGACGCCTATGCTTGGCACGACGCCGGATTCCGCCCGCCCGGCTTCAGCGACCTGATCGTCTATCAGTTCCACATCGGCGTCTTCTATGCGAAGGACGCCGCTGGCCAGGACATCCGCCCGCAGCGCGTCTGCAAGATCCTCGATGTCGTGGACCGCATCGAATACCTGGCCGATCTGGGCGTGAACGCGGTCATGCCGCTGCCTTTCCAGGAGTATCAGGGGGAAAACAGCCTCGGCTACAACGGCACCGACCTTTTCTCGCCGGAGATGGACTACTCCGTCCGTGCCGCCGACCTCGCACCCTACCTCGCCCGGGTCAACCGCCTCTTCGTCGCCAAAGGCCAACCCGAGATGACCGCCGCACGGCTCACCGGCCAGATCAACCAGTTCAAGACCTTCATCGACCTCTGCCACCTCTACGGCATCGCGGTCATCGCCGACGTCGTCTTCAACCATGCCGGCGGGGGCTTCGACGACCAGTGCCTCTACTTCCTGGATCGCCAAGCCGGCCCGGACAACGACCGCAGCCTCTATTTCACCCGTGACGGCCACGCCGGCGGCCTCGTCTTCGCCTACTGGAAACAGGAGGTCCGGCAGTTCCTCATCGACAACGGCAAGATGCTTCTCGGCGAATTCCACCTCGACGGGCTCCGCTACGACCAGGTCACGGTGATGGACGAGCACGGCGGCTGGTTCTTCTGCCAGGATCTGACGAACACCCTGCGCTTCGTGAAGCCCGAGGCCGTGCAGATCGCGGAATACTGGAACTACAATCCCGCCGAACGCTGGCGGGGCATCGCACCGCCGCCGTTCGGCATGGGCTTCGACCTCGGCTACAGCGACGGCCTGCGCGACCAGATCCGCCGTGTCATCCGCGAATCGACCGGGGGATCAAACGCCCGCGTGAACCTTGATCCCCTGCGCGACGCGCTCTATACGACCTACCGCGACGGAGCCCGCTGGACCGTCTTCCAGTGCATCGAGAACCACGACCTGCTGGACGTGAACCATTCGGACAACGACCGCCGCCCCCGCATCGCCGCGCTCGCCGACTCCACCAATTCCCGCTCCTGGTATGCCCGCAGCCGCGCCCGTGTGGCGACCGGCCTCCTGCTCACCGCGCCGGGAGTGCCGATGGTCTTCATGGGTCAGGAGTTCCTGGAGGACAAATACTGGACCGACTACCCCAAGCAGCCCGAGTTGCTCATCTGGTGGGCCGGACTCGAAGGCGCGGACCCGGCGATGGGCGACCACCACCGCTTCACCCGCGATCTGATGTGGCTGCGCCGGAAACATCCCGCCCTGCGCGGCGAAGGGTTGAACGTCTTCCACGTCCACAACGACAACCGCGTGCTCGCCTTCCACCGCTGGATTCCTGGAACTGGCAGCGATGTCGTCATCGTCGCCAGCCTAAACGAAGGCACCTTCTACGACCACGGCTACCGGATCGGATTCCCGGGCGGCGGCCACTGGCACGAGGTCTTCAACAGCGACATCTACGACGGCTTCTTCAATCCCCAAGCGCAGGGCAACCCCGGCGGCATCACTGCCGACGGCCCGGCTTGGGACGGACTGCCGACCTCCGCCGGCATCACCATTCCGGCGAATGGCCTGTTGGTCTTCGCGCGGGACACGGGGGATTTCTGAGCCGTCTGCGGCGGCGAACGGAAGTTCGTCGCCATCAGTTCCGGAGACTCACGCTTCGGTTGCTCCGTCGTAGCGCCGACGTCCCTTCGGCCGTATCGCAAGCGTCGCGCTTGCCAAAACGAACTCAAATGGAAGGTCGTCCTCGCCGGCAGGATGCCGGCGCTACGTGGTGATTCGGCCGGAGCCGTTACCCATCACGAGGTCACACCCCGTGCTGCTTCCGCTTCGCAGCAAGCGCTTCGCGGAGCTTGGGAAGTGGAAGGGTGTTCATCACCTCGGCTGCGCAAAGGCCGCCCTTGCGGGCGATGTGGGCGCCGAGACGGAGCCATCCAGCGTGGTGGAGCTTGTGAGCGTCGCAGTTGATCACGCACTTCACGCCCTTGGAGCGGGCGTAGCGCCAGAGCCGCCAGTCCATGTCGAGGCGGTAGGGGCTGGCGTTGATCTCGATCCAAGTGCCGGTGGCGGCGCAGGCGTCGATCACGGCCTGTTGGTTGACCTTGTAGGGTTCGCGCTCCAGCAACAGACGGCCGGTGAGGTGGCCGAGGATGTGGACGTGCGGGTTCATCGCCGCCTTGATCAACCGGTTCGTGTTGTCGGCCTCTTCGCGCGACGGCACGTGCAGGCTGGCGACGACTACGTCGAGCCGGGCCAACAGGTCGTTGTCGTAATCGAGGCCGTCCTTGAGGATGTCCACTTCGCTACCGGTCAGGAGGCGGAAGTCGCTGCCGTCGTCGGCCAGTTTCCGGTTCACCTGGGCGACCGCGACGAGCTGCTCGGTCAAACGGGCGGCATCGAGTCCGTTGGCTTGGAACGACGCGCGGGAATGGTCGGTGATGGCCCAGTAGGACAGGCCGAGCTTTTCCATGTGTTCGGCGATCGACTCAAGGGTGTCGCGGCCGTCGCTCCAGTTGGAATGGTTGTGGAGCGACCCCTTGAGATCGGTCCACTCGACGAGGTCCGGCGTGCGGCCGGTTTCGGCGAGGGAGAACTCGCCCTTGTCCTCGCGCAGCTCCGGCGGGACATAGGCGAGACCGAGCTTGGCGAAGATTTCCTCCTCCGTGGCGCACTTCTCCAGCAAAGCGGGATCGCGCGTCTCCTCCTTGGAGCGGAAGAGCCCGTATTCGTTCAGCCGCAGCCCGCGTTCGATGGCGC
>CBFGQE010000211.1:0-5833 GCA_965650815.1 uncultured bacterium | reverse complement strand
CGACCGGCGTCGGCGGCATTCCGGAACTGGTCGGCGGCCCGGAGGCCGGTTGGCTGGTGCCGATGGACGACGTGGAAGGCTTGGCCGAAGGCGTGGCGGCGCTGGTCCAAGATCGTTTCCGCCGCGAACGGATGGGAACTCTTGGTCAACATCGGGCGCGTCAGCTCTTCTCCTCCTCCGCCATCGTGCCGCGCTACGAGGCGCTGTATCGGCGGGTGATCGGGGAACCGGCTGGGAAACGCTGAGGAGGAAGTGGAGCCAGTTGTCGGGGTCGAACCGACGACCTGCTCATTACGAATGAGCTGCTCTGCCACTGAGCTAAACTGGCTTGGCACTCGCTTGGCGGACGAAGGGTTCCGGCCGGACAAGCGGAAGGTTGTTTACGGGACGGGCGAGGTTCGGGCAAGCGGATAAAAAGCTGGCGGGGCTCCGGGCGGCTGCGTGGGCTCGGGCGTAGGCGGCGAGCTTGGTCCGGGGGACGGAAAGATAGGTCTTTGCGACGTGCCGCGTTTGAGTCACGTTGACGGCGGTGTCGCCGGTTCATCCTGCGGCACTTCCCTCCCTAGAAGCCCGCAGCGCTCAGTATCCCACCATTGCTGCGGGCTTCCCTTTTCCCCGGACAGGCGGCCGGTGGATTTGGCTGTAACCGGGCGGAATCGGAGCCGGTCATCTGGCTGGAAAGCAACCAAACCCATCCTCTCCATGAAGACCCTCATTCTCTCGCTGGTCGCCGTTGGCGCTGGCTTCTCGTTGATCGCGGCCGACGCCAAGGAAGACCTCCAGGCGGCGGTGAAAAAGCTCACGGAAAAAGGCAACTACACTTGGACTTCCAAGACCGAGATGGCCGGTGGTCCCGGTGGCGGCGGAAACCGCATGGGAGGCGGCTCCATCACCGGCAAGACCGACAAGGACGGCCTGACGTGGTTTTCCCAGTCGTTCAACGACAACACCTTTGAAGCCGCCAAGAAGGGCGAAAAGAGCGTGATGAAAACGGAGGATGGTTGGAAATCGTCCGAGGAACTCCAGGGCCAAGGCGGTGGGCCGGGAGGTCGTCGCGGTGGCGGCATGATGGGGCGCGCGTTGACTGCGGCCCCGCTGCCGGCGGCGCAGTTGGAAGGGATTGTTGGCAAGGCCAAAGAAGTCAAAGCCGAGGCCGACGGGCTCTATGTCGTGACTATGACCGAAGAAGGCGCCAAGGAACTCTCCACGCTGGGACGCGGTGGTTTCGGCGGCGGTCGCCAAGGCGGTCCCGGCGGCGGTGGCCAGGGCGGCGGCAATCGCCCCGAACCCAAGGACGCCAAGGCCACGGCCAAGGTCTGGGTGAAGGACGGCGTGCCGACCAAGTATGAACTCACGACCTCCGCCAAGATCATGATGCGCGAGGAAGAGCGGGAGATTGGACGCACCACGACCATCGAGTTCAAGGACGTGGGGACCACCAAGGTGGAACTGCCGGATGCGGCCAAGAGCAAGCTCTGAGATCGGGCGAAACTTCTTCGAACAGGAGAAGCCGGACGATGCGAAGTCGTTCGGCTTCTTTTTTGTGGAGGCGTAGGGCTTTGGCCGAAGCCATCCCACCAAAGAAAAAGCGGCCGCGAGGGCCGCTTGGGGAAGATGGAGAGACTTGGAGAAACTCAGCGTTTGATGCCGATCGGGGCGGCCGTCGGGATCTCGTGGGCGCAGGGCTGGTTGATCGGAGCCTCGGGCACGACGGCGTTGGGTTGAACCAAGCCATTCTTGAGCATCCAGGCTTCGACTTCTTCGCCGCTGATGTCGGGAAGCATGAAGCCGTTGATCTCCACGCAGGGGCTGAGGGTTTGGCCGCTCTTCTCGATCATCTCGGCGCGTTGGGCGGGATCGTTGATGATGTCGCGGTCCTCGAACGGCAGGTCGTATTTCTTCATCACGGCGCGGACGCCGTTGCTCCAGCCGCACCAGGGTTTCAGATAAGCGATGATCTTCGGTTTGCTCATGGGCGGAAGATGGGACGAAACCGGAGCGCCGTCCAGCCGGCGAAATGCCGGAGCCCGAAGGCCGGGATCCGAAACTCAACGCCACATGCCAAAACGGTTTGGCCTTTGGCCTTCGCGCTTCGGGTATTGCCGGTTCACTTTCCCCCTTGCAGCCGTGCCGGGTTCCGGTCTGCTTTCCCGCCATGCGCAAACGGGTCCTGATCGTTCCCGACAAATTCAAAGGCACTTTGACCGCCGCCGCCGCCGCCCAGGCGATTGGCCGGGGGTGGAAGTCCGTGCGTCCGGACGACGAATTGACCCTGCTGCCGATGAGCGACGGCGGCGATGGTTTCGGCTCCGTGCTGAGCCGTCTGCTCAACGCCCGCGAGCGTTGGCTCAAGACCTTCGACGCCGCCCGTCGGCCCTGCGAGGCCATGTGGTGGTATGACCCGGAGACCAAGACCGCGATCATCGAGTCGGCCAAGGTCGTTGGTTTGGCCATGCTGCCGCCCGGCCAGTATCACCCTTTCGACCTCGATACCCACGGGCTGGGCGCGGTGCTGCGGGCGGCGCAGAAATCCGGGGCCACCCGCTGCATCGTCGGTGTCGGCGGCAGCGCGACGAACGACGGCGGCTTCGGCCTGGCGCGGGCGCTGGGCTGGCGTTTTCTGAACAAAGCGGGGGAAGAAATGGGCGCTTGGACGAACCTGCCCAAGGCCGTCCGCGTGGAAGCGCCGCCGCAGCGGAAGCTGTTTCCGAAAATGACGGTTGCCACCGACGTGACCAACCCTTTGCTCGGCGCCCAAGGCTGTTCCCGGGTTTACGGTCCCCAGAAAGGTTTGCGTCCGGAGGACATGCCGGCCTCGGAAGCCGCGCTCAAGTCTCTGGTCAAGGTGATGAACAAGGTCGGTCCCGACCTTTCCAAAGAACCCGGAGCCGGAGCGGCGGGCGGTCTCGGCTATGCGCTGATGGCCTTCTGCGGCGCGCAACGCGAGTCGGGCTTCGACATCTTCGCCAAGCTGGCCAAGCTGCCCGCTTTGATCCGCGAGTCCGATCTCGTTTTGACCGGCGAAGGCGCCATCGACGAACAGACGGCGATGGGCAAGGGCACGGGGCAGATCGCGGCGCTCTGCGTGAAGCTCAAGCGTCCGTGTGTCGGTCTGGCGGGCGTGGTGAAGATCCCCGAAGCCGCACGCAAGGGCGGGCTGTTCACCGCCACCGATGCCTTGGTGCGCGTCGTGCCGCCGGAGGAAGCCATGGCGCGTCCGGCGATGCACCTGGCGGCCTTGGCGGCCGAGCAGGCGCGGAGCGTGGTTTGAAGGGACGGCAGGTTGCGTCGGTGAAACCGGCCGTCGAACGAGGCGGACGGGGCTCTTCGCTGGCTCTGGCCGATGCTCAATCCTCTCCCAGGCCCAGTTCCTTTGCCGCTGCCAGGACACATTCGAGGAGCCGGTCCCAGTCGCCGGCGGTCGTTTCCCAGCCGGCACTGAAGCGCAGCAGGCGAGAGGCTTTCTCCGGAGGCAGTCCCATCGCGAGCAGCGCGGGTGACGGCTCCTCCTTGCCGCTGGCGCAGGCGGAGCCCATGGAGACCGCGCAGCCCAGCTTGTCCAATTTCACCAGCCAGCGGTTCGGGCAGTCCGTTTCGGGCATGATGGCGGCGACGGTATTCCAGAGGGTCGAGGAGCTTGAAGCTCCGGAACCCACGCATGAGCCATCATTGGAGAGGGCAGGGGCGGGTTGAACCGAACCGGGGCGGTTGGCCGCCCGAGAGTCCCCGCCGACAATCCCCAGAATCTCCGTTCCCGGCAGCCGTTCGACCAGGCGCCGGGCAAAGTTCTCCCTCCATCCGCGCCGTTCCGCCAAATCGGCCGTCTGCCGTTCGCGGTGTTCCAAGAGGGCGACCAGCGCCAGCGCTCCGGCGACGTTCTCGGTGCCGGCGCGGCGGGCGTCTTCCTGCGGGCCGCCGAGGATCTGGGGAGCGAGCGGGGCTTGGCCGGGGACCTTCAGAAAACCGATGCCACGCGGGCCGCCCGCTTTGTGGGCGCAGCCGGAGAGCCAGTCGCAATCGCCCAGCCCGGCGGCGGATTCCCGGCCAAGCCATTGCACGGCGTCGCAGAAGAACGGCACTTGGTGTCGGCGGCACAGGGCCAACGTTTCCCGCCAAGGCTGGAGAATGCCGGTGACGTTGTTCGCGGCCATGAGGGCGACGAGGCCCGGACGACGTTCGGTCAAGGCGCGCTCCAGCCAGGACAGATCGGCCGTGCCGTCCGGTCGGACCGGGATGAACCGTTGGCGGTGGCGGAAGAGCTTCCGGGCGGTGTCGGCCACGCAAGGATGCTCCAAGCCGCTGAGCCAGATCTCGGCGTCGGTGGGCAGCGTCGCGGCGTGGTGGTGCAGGACGAGGTTGGCCGACTCGGTCGCGCCCGAGGTGAAGACGAGGTCCGGCGCGGCGCAGCCCAGCAACCGGGCAAGGCGATGGCGGGCTTCGGTCAGGGCGGCATCGGCCCGGCCTCCGACGCGGTGAAGACTGGAGGGATTGCCGATGAACTGCTCCGACGCGGCCAGCCAGGTATCACGGGCGACGGGATGGAGCTGAGCGGCGGCGTTGTGGTCGAAATACAGCATGGCCGGAGGCGGGCGGAGAATGGAGGACGGCGGCGTTCATTGGGAAGCCTTCGCCGCCGTTCCCGTTCAGGCCGTGGCCCGCTGCTGTTCGATGGCGGCCTCGAAGCAGTTCAGCGCTTCGGTAAAGCGTTCGAGCTGGTTCAGCACCGAGGCTTTCGCGAGCTGGGCCTGGGTGAAGTCGGGCTTCAAGGCCAGCACGGTGTCGTAGCAGACCAACGCCTCCTCCAAGCGCACGAGACGCTCCAGCGCCGCCGCCTTCTTCATCAGGGCATCGAGGTGGTTCGGCTCCTGGGCCAGCGCGTTCTCGTAGCAGGCCAGGGCTTCTTCGTGCTTGCCGAGATTCATCAAGACCTGCCCCTTGCCGATCAGCGCCTTTACGCCCGGCGCGGCGGGAGTTGCTCCGGCCACCAAACCCAGCGCGGTCGGAGAACCGGCCCCCAGCAGGGCAACGGGCGAGGAATGTTCCAGCTCGCCGATCCGCTTCTCCAGTCGGTCGAGCGCGTTGAAGAGCTGGAGGCTGGCGGTCTCGGCCGCGATCTGGCGCGGCGGCTCTGCGGCCAAAGCCAATTGCTGCGCGTTGACCACGGCGGTGGCCAAGCGGTTCATGCCGCGCCATTGCGCCCAGGCCAACCCGAGCAGCGCGAGCAATCCGGCCACGGCGCAGACGACGATCGCGACCAGGGCCGTTCCGGCGGTTTTCTCCAGGGAACGCGCCTGCGTTTCCTGGCGCTCGGCCAAGGTGGATTCCAGCGTCTTGAGCTGCGCGGCCAAAGCGTCCGTGTTGGTGCGGCTGGAAGCGGCCGCTTCCTGGCGCGCGCGTTCGCTGGCGGCGAGGTTCTCCTGGAGCTGCTGCTGGAGCCGCAGGCTGGATTCCAGCAGCCGCCGTGTCTCGGCGGAATCGTCCGCGCCGACGGAAGCCGACTCGGGCGGAGTGACGGTGGCTGCGAGCGCAGGGACAATCGCGCTGATCAGCAACAGGGCGAGCAGGGGCAGGGGAAGGAATCGGGGCTTCATGGGTTCGGGCGCTTCCGGGACTGGACCGTAGAAACCGGATGAACCGTTTCAAAGCCAATTGTCCGTCGTATCTCCACCTCTTCTGAAAACTGAAGACTGACAACGGATCGCTGTTCTCGGATCACCGGCATCCGGGATCTGGTATCCGGTTTCTGGACTCCATCCGACACCAACTCCCCGCTTCCCTTCGTCCGTCGTTCCGCCTTAATTCGCGCCACCTGTTATGAGCAAATCGTCCGCCC
>CBFGQE010000210.1:0-5840 GCA_965650815.1 uncultured bacterium | reverse complement strand
CCGGTCCCGCGGCCACGAGCTTGGCGGCCAGCTTGGGACCGTCGCCCGACTCCCGTCGCTCCAGCACCAGCAGCCCATTCGCGGACAGCAACGCGCCGAGCCGGACGAGATCGCCTCCAGAACCGAGGTTGAGCCGCTGCTCCTTCAACACCGCACCGATCCGGTCGCGCTCCAGCAGCTCGACTATGTCGCGGGACGAGAGGACGACCGTGAGTTGGTCGGCGATCTCGCGGAGGCGGTCGTCCGTCGTGACGATGCCCAGCTTGGGCATGGCTCCACGGACCGAGGCGAACGCCAGCAGCAGGAGGCATCCGATCAAGGCGCGGCCCCTAGCACAGTGTTTGGAAGAGAGAGAAAACATGGGCTCAGCGAGAAGCTTCCGGCGCGGTTTGGGATGCGATGCGGCGACCGAGACGTCGGGTCCATTCATCGCGCAGAAGGCGATCCTCGGCGGAAAGGTCGACTCCGATCTCCTCACCGGCGGTTTTGGCGTCGCTCCGCCCCTGGGCCGCCGCCAGGCCGAACCACGCGGCGGCTTTGGGAAGATCCTTCTGGACTCCCGCGCCTTGGCGGATCGCCTCGCCGGCGCGCACCTGGGCTTCGGCATGGCCGAGGAGCGCGGCCTTCATCCACCACCGGACGGCTTCGGTTGGCTCCGCCGCGCCATGGGCTCCATCACGCCAGAGATCGCCCAGCCGGACCATCGCCTCCGGGCTGCCGATGCGGGCCGCATTGAGGAAACAGGAAACGGCGTTGGTGCGGTTGGCCGCCAGGGCCGCCGTGCCGTGCCACCAGACTTCGCCGAGGGCGAACCGGGCCGCCGCGTCGCGCAACTCTTCACCCGAGGCGGAAACCAGGTCTCCACGGAGGGGATGTTCTGGCCGGAACTTCGGATTGGTCAGAAGGCGGAACGCGCCCTGACGTGCCGACGCTTGGGTCGGCCCCTTTCCCCACATCGCGGCCTGCTGGTAACGGTCCAGCGCCTCGCTGAAATCCTGCCCGGTCCGTGCTCTCAATTCAAGCAGTCGGCCCCGGAGCAACTGCCCGTCGGGAAAGCCGGAGCCGCGCGTGGTCCACGTCAGCGCATCCTCGATCGCGGCCAGGCGGTTCAACGGTATGGATTCCAAGTCGATCTTCCCGGTCGGCTCCTTCCACGGATCGTCCGGCGAGGTGGGAAACGCCGGGCCGTTGAAGACCTCCAGGGGAATCAAACCGCTCGCGCCGATCACGGCTTCGAGTGAGCCGCTCCGCGCGGACTTCCTCATCCATTCCTGCGCCTCGGCTTTCCTCCCTTCGCCGCCGAATCCCCGGGCCAGCAGGCCGGCGAGGAGATACTGGCTCTCGGAGTCTCCCAGTTTGGCGGCCCGCTCATACCAAACGACCGCCTCGCGGCCGTGCGGCTGCGTGGGATCGTCCGGATGGCCGTGCCAACGGTAGAGATCGCCGAGCTGTTTGAAGGGTTTCATGTCGCCCGACTGGGCGGCGATCTTGAGCCATTTGGCGGCGGCTGCGTAGTCCCGTTCGAGCTGCCCTCCAATGTAGAGCGCCGCCAATTCCAAAGCGGCCTTAGTGTGGTTTTGTCGGGCGGCCTTTTCCCACCAGAGGGCGGCCCGGGGGTAATCGCCGACCACCACGGTTCCCGGAGGCGTGGGCGGGGAGGACGCATCGTAGCCGAGGACATATTGGGCATCGGCGGAACCCGCGTTGGCCGCCGTCTCGACCCAGCGCATGGCTTCCCGCATTCCCGATGGCCCGGACTCCATCGACCGTCGGGCCAGGGCCAGGCAGGCCTCGGGATCTCCCGCCGTGGCGGCGGCTTCGAGCTTGGTCCGCGACAAGCCCCGGATCGACTCTCCTTCCGGCGGCATCGCCCGCAGGAGGTAGCCAATGTCGGACTGGCGGTAGTTGCGGGGCAACGCGTCCTGGGAGGAGACGGTTGCCGCGACGAAGAACACCAGCAGGCTTCCGATGGCGAAACAGGATCTCATGGGCGGGGCGTCGTCGGTGGGCGTTGGGCCGCCTTGAGCAGGGGCTTGAGCTCTTGGGCGTTGAGGCCCGTCCCCGGGTGCTTGCGGTGGAACATGATCAAGGTCTCTCCGGGCGAATGCAGGTTGCGCCCGTCGGAAAACGGAGCCGGGCGGGAGCGGAGCCAGCCGGGTTCCAAGTCGTTCATCAGATCGAGTTCCTGGGCCGCGAGTTCGCCGTCGCGGTCGCGGTCGAACCGCTCGAAGATCAAGCTCAACGCTTCCTCGGGGCTTCCGCCGGGAGCCAGCGGCCGGGTTTCGACCAGCTTCCGCAACGGGGCTTCCTGCCGCTCCCATTCGATGGCGCAAGCCGCCGCCGAATCGGGAAACACCCGCAGCAGTTCGTCCTCGTAGCGGCGCTGTTCCTCAGGCTTGCCCAGGGCGTGCTCGTCATGGGCCAGGGCCAGCAGGAGGAGATCGGTCGGGCCCAGCTCCTCCGGGAGAAAGTCCCGGAAGTGATCGACGATGGGCTGGCCCTGGCCGCGCCAGAGCGCTTGGATGGCCCGCTCTTTGGGCGAAGCGTAGGAAACCTGCTCTTCATCGGCCTCCATCGGCACCCACTGGCTTTCGGGAAGATCGGTCAAAGCCGACTTGGGCCAGGCCCAGAGGCTGACCGGCCTTCCGGCACCGCCGGTCACCGGACCCGCGAACCAGACCGCGTCCCCTCGGATGACGATCCGCTCGATCAAACCCGCGATGGCGACCGAAGCGACCCAACGGCGGGAAGGCGTATGGAGCACGGAGATCTCCGCAGGTCGAGTCCACTGGGGTTCATGGCGCAGACCGGTCGCTACCCAGAGAAAGTCGCCGTCCATCGCCAAGGCCGTCACCGGGGCGTTGCGGCGGCCGTAGGCGGGAGCGGGCTTGCGACGCTGAGCCATTCTTTCCCGGAATCCCCCGCCATGCAGATACCGGGAGCGCGGCGCGTCTCCGGCGATCTGGAGGCCGCGCTCGGCGTTGCCCACGGTCAAAGCCGGACGCAGGGCGTCTCTCTTCATCGAGCCGGTCGCCGGCTCAAACCAGTCCAGATCCGACCCGTGGGCCATCCAGAATCCGCCGCGCCCATCACCCACGGGCGGCAGTTCCGTTCGACCGGGCGCATAGGCGATGGCCGTCAGGCTCCCGGTTCCAATCAGGCTGATCGGCCCGTCTCCGAAAAAGGCGATGGCGGTTTCTCCGGACGAGACGACCGCCCGGTTCCACGGCTGCCAGCCGACGAGATTGGCTCCCCGTGTCAGGGGGCGCCAGTTCCCGGTGGCCGTGTCGAGTTCATGGAGGGAATTTCCGATGGCGAAGAACCGGTTGCCATTCGCGGCGAACCCGCAGACTTCGCCGGCGTTCACATTGGTGACCGGGAAAACATCTTGGCTGGCTGGATCAAGGATCATGCCCTTTGTCCTCGGGTCCGAAATACGATCCCGACCCGCGCCCTCTCGCTGTCGGGCCGCAAGCCGACGAGGCGAAAAGTCCGCTGCGAGTCCCATCCAGATTTTCCCTTCGCGCTCCGTGAGCCGCAGGGGATCGCGCGCTTCCAGGCCGAGAGTCCAGTTCGTCGCCAGCAGAGTCTCCTTGGAAGCCCGCCAAAGAAGGTTCCGTGTTTCGGTCTCTCCTTGCAGGAAGGCCGACCGTTCCTCCGCCGGGCCTGAAGTCTCCGGAGCGGCCACCCGTCCCCGGGTGACCAGCCAGAGGTCGTTCTCCGTCACCAGAAAATCGATCAGTTCGTCCCATGCGGTGTCCTGCGGGAAGCGGACCGATCTGATGGGAGGCGTCGCCACCCGGGTGATGCCCGAAGAAACCGGGGCGGAGTCCAGCAAAAGGACCGGGTCGAGAGCGGTCGTCCGGGGCAGCGGCAGAGGTTGCGGCTTGGCTTTGGGCGGGGGCGGACGACGGGCCAGCTCGGCTGCACCGCCTTCCTGGATCTTGCGGATCCAGTCTTCTGCCTCCCCGGACTTGCCTGCCGACTTGAAAAGCCCGCGCAGCATCCAGCCATAAGCCTCGTCGAACGGATACCAGGCATATTCACCGGGTTCGGACGCGAGGCGGGGCAGCCACTCCAGATAGACGGCGAGACGCTCCTTTTCCGGAAGATAGGTCTCCGACCCTATCGCTTGCAGGGCCCGCCCCACCAAGCGCCTTTCTTTCACGCTCCCATCCGTGTTGGTCGCATAGACCAATCGACGGATCAAGGCCCGAGCCTGGTGGGCCCGGAACGCGCCGATCACGGTGGAGTCGGCGTCGGTCGGGGCGTTCTCCGATTCCTTCGAGTAGTATCCGAGCGCATCGATCCCGCTCTCCAACGCCTCGCCCAACACCGACTTCTCTCCGAACACCCGGGTTGGGGCAGGACCGAGATGGTCCGTCGCGCCGAACCGCTCCAAATGTCGGCCCCAAGCATCGCTGCGACGGTGGCGGAAGAGGAACGGGCTGACCGCGTCGTCCACCAATCCACGGCTCCAGCGAACCCTCACGAAGGACTCGTGTGCGGCGGCAAGGGCTGGGTCGAAAAAACAGATCGTGTCCAGCTGGGAGACCAGTGCCCGCCATCGGGAAGCGTCCAACCGGCCCGAAAAAGCCCGCGCCCACACATCTCCCGATTGTTCCCGGGTATAGCCCTCGAAGTTTCTGACCTGGCCCGAGACCGCTTGGAACATCTCGGCCGCCAGCGCTCGTCGGACGCCCAGCGCCGCTTCCGGATTCCGCACGTCGCCGCTGCGGACACGATCCGCCATCCATTCGACGACGGCCTGGAACGGAGGGGCGCCGGTGATGACCGTGGCGGTGCCGGAGACATGGGCGATGCGGAACTCCATCGGACCCGGTTCGCGGTTCGTGAGGCTGAACGGCTGGAGGCGACGTAGGGTGACGAAAAAGTCCGCCGGACTGCTGGAGTCTCCACGCGCCGATTCCGCCATGCCCATGAGGCTCAACTCGGCTTCGTCGATGGATGCGGCCCCGGCCTGGAGATTGACGCTGCGGAAGGGGCCTTGCGTCGGCAAAGCCTCCGACATTCCCTGCCGGATCGCTTCCCAAGGATCCGTGCCGGGATCTCTCCGGAACCGGTTGGCCATGTCCGGCGGCATCGCTTGAACAGGCGGAAACACGGGAAATCCCCGCAGGATGAACCGCACCTCGTTGGAGCCGGCCAAGGCGGTCTTGCGGGCTGTTTCGAGAAGGGGCGCGAGCCGGCCAGCGGCGCGGTTGGCCAAGTCCGCCGGGAGCTTCAGCTCACCGGGGGCGGCGTTGGTGAAGGCGAGCTGGAATTGGCCGAGCAGCTCCGCGCGCGCGAGGTCGATCAGCTTCAGCGTCAACGTGCGCCGTTGATCGGCTCCCGAGTTGAAGCCGCCGAGCACCGCCCAGTCGGCCGAGGCGAGACGGGCACGTTGGGAAACCTCCGGCGACGAAAGCCACAGAATATCCCTCTCGGCGGCCACCAGGCTCATTTCGCGACGTTCCACCCACTCGATGCCGGGCATCTCCGGCAAAGTGGCTTGAAGCAGCGTCGGAAAGTCCTTCGCGGTGGACCAACTCCGATACGAGTGGGCGTCGGACACGAAATCCAGCAGCGCCACCCGAAGCCGGGATTCGTCGGCGGCCGATAGGCGGACGGCAAGGCATCCGAGGAACAGGATCGTCTTGAGCATCCAGCCCCACCGGAATGACCGGGCGAAACGACTTCCTCGTCCGAGGGCGCAGGAAACGATCATGCAACGCGATGGCTAGGGGTTCAGCTTCGGCAGCGTCCGCTCCGCGAGATCGGCCGCCGCGTTTTGCAGGGCGCTCTTGGCGGCGACGTGTTCGGCGAGGTCCACGGCCACG
>CBFGQE010000209.1:0-5863 GCA_965650815.1 uncultured bacterium | reverse complement strand
TCTTGGGTCCAACCATCCGCCTCCAAGGCCTTGGCTTCCTCGTCCGAATAAGTAGCCGCCTCAAACTCCGTCAACTCGGGTGTCTCACGACCCGTATGCCAGTAGGTGATATGTCCGGGTTGCCCGGACCAATTCTCCTCAAGCAACGGATCCTCTTGGATTGAAACTCCCGATTCCGCCAAATGGTTCGAAATGGTCGTGAATGCGACCTTGCGGCTTGCACGCATTTCTTCAGTTGCCGCTGTGACAGGGACGCGTTTTCTCCACACCGGAATCCGATGCCCCCACCAGAGCTGACGGCTGATGCACCAGTCCTGGATGCCACCCATCCAGTGGTCGTAGACCTTGGCCCAGCGATCCGGGAAAAACTTCATCTCGCCCGTCGCCACGCACTTCGTGGACGCCTCCACGCTGGGATACTTGAGGAACCATTGTTCGCTCAGGCGCGGTTCGATGGGCACGTCGGCGCGTTCGCTGAAGCCCACGTTGTTCGTGTAGGGCTCGGCCTTGTCCAACGCGCCGGCGGCTTCCATCAGTTCCGCCGCCTTCTTGCGCGCGACGAAGCGGTCCAGCCCGGCCAGATCGGCGCCGGCTTCAGCCGTCATCTTGCCGTCGGGCGTGAGGATATCGATGACCGGCAGCTTGTGCCGCAGGCCGATCTCGAAGTCCGCCTTGTCGTGCGCGGGCGTGACCTTCAGCACGCCGGTGCCGAAGTCGAACGTCACGTGATCGTCCGCGATGATCGGGATGATCCGCTGTTCCTTCGGCACATCGAGCGGCAGCGCGCGATAGACGTGTTTGCCGATGAGGTGCGTGTAACGCGGGTCCTTGGGATTCACCGCCACGGCGGTGTCGGCCGGGATGGTTTCCGGACGCGTGGTGGCGATGGTCAGGAACGTCCCCGGCTCTTCGACCACTTCCACGCGGAAGTGATACATGAAGCCCTTCTGCTCCTTCATCACCACTTCCTCGTCGGAAAGTGCGGTGAGCGAGGCGGGGCACCAGTTGACCATGCGTTTGCCGCGGTAGATCAGGCCCTTCTTGTAGAGATCGACGAACACCTTCTGGACGCAGCGGGAGTATTCCGGGTCCATGGTGAAACGGGTGCGGGTCCAGTCGCAGGAGGCGCCGAGCGCGCGGAGCTGCTTGAGGATGATGCCGCCGTATTTCTCCTTCCACTCCCAGATCTTCGCCACGAGCGCCTCGCGGCCGAGGTCATCGCGGTGCTTGATCTCGCCGGCCTTCTTCAGGGTCTTCTCGACGACGTTCTGGGTGGCGATGCCGGCGTGGTCGGTGCCGGGCAGCCAGAGGACTTCCTTGCCGTCCATGCGCGCCTTGCGGGCGAGGATGTCCTGGATGGTGTTGTTGAGGACGTGGCCGAGGGTGAGGACGCCGGTGACGTTGGGCGGCGGGATGACGATGGAATACGCCGGGCGCGTGGCGGAAACGCGGGCGGGATCGGCGGTGAAGCAGCCGTTCTGGTCCCAGAACGCATACCACTTCTCTTCGACGGACTGCGGCTCGTAGGCCTTGGGGATCTCGGTCATGTCAGTCCGGCGAGCCTAGACGAGCGGCGGGAAACTCCGCAACAGGCGGGACCGGCTCCGTGGCTCGGCTCAACCGAATCGGGGGTTGAAAGGCCGAAAACCCCTCCCTAGGCTCCGCCGCACGTATGAAAGGAAACACGATGGGAACCGCGCTCCTGGGACTGGCCCTCGCCAGCGCCGTGGCCACGGCCGTGATGAGCCTGATGACCATCTCGGCCCTGAACCGTCGGCAGGCCATGCAGAACGAATCGAAACGGGTGCAAGAGTTCCGCCAGAACACCATCTCTCTCGTGCACGACTCCATGCTCTACAGCCGGCAGAACCCCGCCATCCTTCCGATCCTCAAGGAAGCCGGATTCGAGCCGCGCCCCGAGGTCATCGAACAACTCAACCGCAAATAGCCCATGACATCCCCCAGCGAATCTTCCGGTTCCCCCGCATCGTCGGCGGTCATGGCCGAAGTGCAGTCCCTGCGCCTGCTCCTGAGCGGGCTCCTGGCCGCCGTGCTCGTGGCCTCCCTTGGTGCGAACATGCTCCTCTACAAGGAACTGCGGGCCATCCAGCGCGCCAACGCGGAACTGTCGGAGGAGTTTGCCCTCAATCTGAAGGCCTTCGACGAGACCGAGGCCAAGCGCATCGGAAACATGGTCAACAAGCTCAAGGTCTTCGCCAAGACCGACCCCGAGTTCGCCAAGGTCCTCGCCAAATACCTCCAGCCGACGGATGCGCCCGCTCCGACGGTGGCTCCGGCTCCGTCCAAGTAGCCCGCCCACGCAGGCTTCTTTGCCCTTCTGCCAAGCCCCGCGATGGACATTCCCTGCGGGGCTTTTTCATGCCCAGGTGCGGTCAATCTCCGGCATCGGCGGCGGACTCCGCGACGTTTTCCAGCTTGGCCAGCGCCAGCAAGGCGCGGCGCGGATTCTCCGGCGAGGCCACATCGCCTTCCCGCACGACGGTCCGCTGCGCGGCATTGACCAGCGCGGCGCGGATCGTCGCCAGGTCCGACGGAGCCAAGGCGACGGAAACCGCCTCTTCCTGCTCGATGCGCATCGCCTTGCGGGCCAGCTCCAGGAGCACCGCGCACGGCTCCAGGCATGGAATCGAGGACTTTTCTCCGGCGGCATCCGGATCGCTCCCGGGCACCGTCCAGAGGCGGCGTTTGAGGCACAGATGCGCCGCGCAGCAGGCATGGGCGACGCGGGCCGCCTGTTCGTCGGACAGCATCGCCGCGATGCGATACATGCCGGTCTGCCGCCCGACGAACTCCCGATAACCGGTCGGCAAGCCACGCCCTGTGCGCACCGCGTGCCAATCCGCCAAGGCTCCCGGATAGATCGCCTCCACCGCTTCGGCCAGTTCAGCCGCGTTCGTCACCGGCGTCGTCCAGCCTCGGCGCAGATTGGGCGAGGATTTCAGCGGGCGAAACGCTCCCGTGGCGGTGGTCTGCACCCAGGATCGCAGCTTGGAAAGCGGCAGGAATTCCAGCCCGGTCGCATCCTCGTCGAGGACATGCCGCAGCTCAAAGCCCGCTCCAGAAGGACGGATCAGGAGCTGGCCAAAGATCGGCTGGCTCCGGATGTGGTCCGACAACGCGGCGGCTACGGGATTGCTCATGGCAGGCACGGCGCGAACCTATCCACGCCGGGCCGAATGCAAAACGAAAAGCCGCGCACCGTTTCCGGTGCGCGGCCGCGACACACAACCGACAACTTTCTCAGGGATGCTGGAGCCGGAAGAACGCCGGTTCGCCTGAAACGGGCAGGACCACCTCGACCACCCCGGCATTCGTCGCGCTGCCGACGGACAGGTTGGTCCAAGGAGAACCCAAGGCTCCGCTTTGCAGATGGAACCCCTCGGCCCAAGCCGGCCAAGAGAGTTTGACGGAAGCCTCTCCAACCCTGCTAACGAGCAGCGTCGGCGCGGGGTTCACCGCCACCGCCGCCGCCACGGGCACCGCAGGAAGCTCGTTCGCCAAGGCGTCGGAAACTCCGATGGTCGAGGGAACCGATCCAAAGGTGATCTGGTAGCTGCCAGGTTCGCTGGTCTTTGCCCGAAGCGTGACACGTGCGATCTCGGCGGAACCCGTTGCGAAGGTCTGGCCCGTGCTCAAGGCCACGGCCACGCCGAGTCGGCCGGAAGCCGCCTGGTTCGCATTGATCTGAATCGACCCGTTGTTGGGCACAGCGGAACCCTTCACCGTGCCGACATAGTCGAAGGCGGCCGGGTCGAAGTTCAGGCTGAATCCAACCGCGTTTTCATTGCCTTGGGCATCCAGTAGGATCGGCACCACCAGATTCAGCCCTTGCACGGCCGAATTGGCCATGGCCTTCAACACACGGGTATTGGCCGGAGAAGCCGAGCTGCGCCCGGAAACCGGTGCGCTGGTCTGAGTCACGATCGAGGTTGGCCCTCCCACGGCCGTCATCGGGTCGATGCCCACCGCGTAGCGGCCGGCCTGCACCCAATCCGTGACCTTGAACTGGCCGTCGCCCCGCGTTGCTCTGGGGGCGGAATCGATCCGCTGGAACTCGGCGGCCGAAGATGGCTGGTCCAAGCCGACGACAAAGCGACCTGTCTGCACCCAATCGTTGACTTCCATCGTCCGGTTGCCCTGCGACCGAGGATATACATCCGATTCCAAGGGAGTGGCCTGAAGGGTAATGGTGACGAGCGAACTGAACGACGACTGCAAGGTATTCGCATTGACCCCGACCACCCGCTTAACGACCGGCTGATCCGTGAACCGGAGCTGAGTGATCGATGACGCCTGCGTCACGATCGGCGCGTAAAACTCCACCCGAACCACTTCCTGCGTGCCCGTTGCCAAGGTTGCTTGAGGTGGCAGGGCGAAAGCGATTCCGACGGAACCCGAGTTGGTAGCGGTATCGTTGACCAAGACGACACCGTCCCCTGCCCCTGATCCACCTTCCACGCCCAAAAACTGCAAGCGCGCCCTGTCGTAGCTCAGGCTGAAGCTGATCGAGTTTTCGTTCCCATTGGCCCGCACCAATACCGGCAACGAGACGATGTTACCGGAGACGGCGATCTGACTGGGAATCGAGACATGGGTAGGCGGGAAGATCACGGACAACCGAGCCACCGCACTGGTCGCCGTTCCGACGGAATTGGCGACGACTACCGAGTAGTCTCCCGCCGCTGCCGACCCTACATTGGTCAGGACCAAGGAGGCGTTGGTCCCGTCAGCAACGAGGTTGGTGCGATTGAAGAACCACTGGTAGGCCAAAGGCTTGGCCCCGCCTGCCGACACTGAAAAGGTGGTGTTCGCCCCCACCATGACGGTCCTGTTGACCGGCTGGGCCATGATGTAGGGCGGTAGAACCACTACGGCGACCGTTGCGTTGCTGCTGGTGATGGAACCCAATCCGTTCGTGACGACGACGGAGTAGTCACCGGCATCCGTCAACTGGACATCGGGGATGACCAGCGAGGCAGACGTTGCTCCGGCGATGTTGGTGCCATTAAGCCGCCACTGGTAGCCAAGCAAGGGAGTGCCCGCCGCAACCACCCCTAGGGACACGGTGTTGCCCAATTCATTGGTCGATCCTACCGGCTGGACTACGATGATTGGAGGAGTCGGCGTCGTGCATTTGCCCGAACCGCTCGCGGTGACGATAGATTGGATCTCCGCCTGGCTCAACGCCCTGGCGTAGAGGCTGACCTCATCCATTTGTCCACCGTTGAAGACCCAGCCCTCCTTGTTAACCGCAGTGATCCGCTTGCCGATCCAGAACGGAAGATCCGTCTCCACTCGGACGTCGCCCATCTGCAAAGAGGCCGCCAATTGACCATTGAGGTAGAGGTTGGCCATCCCGGAAATCCGGTCGTAGGTGAGGGCCACGTGCTGGAAGACGCCCGCTTGCAGGTTGCCGCCGTAGAGCTCGTGCGACCCGCCGTTCGTGTCGATCAGATTGGCGTAAACCCCATACGGATTGCCGATCCAAAGGTGCGCCCCAAGCTTCGATGGCGACCCCCACTCCAAGACCGGCTGCCATTCAGGCAAAGCATTGGGCTTGATCCAGAGTTCGGCGGTGAAACCCGGCTGTCCGCCCAGATCAAGCGCCGGAGAAGGCGACACCGCGACAAAGTCGTCGGTCCCGTCGAAAACAAAACCCGTCCCCACCTTGCCGGCTGCGAACCCGATGCCGTTGGTGATGTTCGCGGTGTTTCCGCCGACCAGGTCTTCGCCATTTCCGTCGGCCCTCCACCAAGCGACAATCCCGGAGTCCGGAGGGATGCATTGTGGCACAAAAACCTGAACCAGCGCATTGCTGCTGGTGGTGGAGCCGACTGTGTTG
>CBFGQE010000208.1:0-5877 GCA_965650815.1 uncultured bacterium | reverse complement strand
ATCGACTTCGCCGGCGGCACCGTGGTCCACATGACCTCCGGCTGGAGCGCCCTGGTCCTCTGCATCATCCTCGGCAAGCGTAAGGGCTTCGGCAAGGAACCCATGCAGCCGCACTCGATGGTTCTCTGCATGGTCGGCACCGGCATGCTCTGGGTCGGCTGGTATGGTTTCAACGCCGGTTCCGCGCTCGGAGCCGACGGCATCGCGGCCAACGCCTTCACCACCACCACCCTCGCCGCCGCCGTGGCGGGCTTCATCTGGGCGATGGCCGAGTGGGTCATGCGCGGCAAGCCCAGCGTGCTCGGTTTCTGCTCCGGCATCGTCGCCGGACTGGTCGTGATCACCCCGGCCGCCGGTTTCGTCACCGCCAACTCGGCCGTCATCATGGGCATCCTCGCCGGCGTCGTCTGCTTCCTCGCCTGCTCCTACCTGAAGAAGATCTTCGGCTATGACGACGCGCTCGACACCTTCGGCGTCCACGGCGTGGGCGGCACGATGGGCGCGATCCTCACCGGCATCTTCGCCGACGAGAAGGCCAACGCCGTCGTCGGTGGCCTGAAGGAAGGCCTGATGGGCGCGCAGATCAAGGCCGTCCTCCTCACCGTCGTCTGGAGCGTGGTCGCCACCGCGATCATCGCCTTCATCGTGAAGGCCGTCGTCGGACTGCGTCCGACCGACGAAGTGGAACAGTCCGGTCTCGACCTCGCCGAACATGGCGAGGAAGGCTACCACGGCTGATCCGCTCCGACGCTCTCCGCACAAAGCCCCCGGCTCACACCGGGGGCTTTTTTGTTGTTCGACGCCCGCCCGCGAACCCTGCACAACTACGCGCCGAGAACGCCGGGCCAGGTCCAACGGGAAAGGGTTTCCGAGGTCGCCGCCCGGCTTCCGCCGTCCACCGCTCCATGTCCGAACCCGCTCCACCCGTCATCGCGCTCGTTCCCGACAGGAACGGCGCGGCCGTGTTGCGCATCGGCGGAGACTGGAGCCTGCATCGCCCCTTCCCGGACGGACGCGAACTGTTGGAGCAATTGGCCTCGGCCAAGGACGCCCGTTCGCTGTCCTTCGACCTGGCCGCGCTCGGCACCTACGACTCCAGCCTGATCTCGCTGCTGGTCGATGTGGCCAAGCGCTGCGCCGAACGGCAGATCGCCGTGGACACCTCCGCTTGCCCGGAAGGCGTGCGCGAACTCATCAAGCTCGCCCTCGCCGTCCCGGAAAAAGCCGCCCGTCGCCAACCGATCCGCGACACGTTCTTCAGCCGTGTGGGCCGGCTCGGGCTCTGGGTCAGCGGGGGCGTGTTCGATACCTTCGCCTTCATCGGCGAAACCGTCCTGTCGCTCGGCCGCCTCTTCCGTGGCCAGGCGCTCTTCCGCTGGCAGGACGCCTGGCTGATCATCCAGCGCACCGGCGCGGAGGCGCTGCCCATCGTAACGCTGATCAACCTCCTCGTCGGCATGATCATCGCCTTCGTCGGCGTCGTTCAGCTCGACCAGTTCGGCGCTTCGCTCTACGTGGCGGACCTTGTCGGCCTGGGCATGACGCGCGAACTCGGCTGCCTGATGACCGGCATCATCATGAGCGGCCGCACCGGCGCGGCGTTCGCGGCGGAGATCGGCAGCATGAAGGTGAACCAGGAAATAGACGCGCTGAAGACGCTCGGCTTTTCCCCGATGGATTTCCTCGTCCTCCCCCGCCTCATCGCGCTCGTGCTGATGCTCCCGTTGCTCACCGCCTACGGCAACGTCATGGGCATGGTCGGTGGCGGCCTGATCGCGCCGGGCTTCGACGTGCCGATCATCCAGTATGTGGACCGCATCATCGAGGCCGTCACGCTGCCGAACTACTTCGCCGGGATCGTGAAGTCGTTCTTCTTCGGGGCGATCATCGCCGGAGCGGGATGCCTCAAGGGCATGCAGTCCGGCAACAGCTCCGCCTCCGTGGGCCTCGCCACGACCTCCGCCGTCGTCGTCTCCATCACGTCCATCATCGCGCTCGACGCGGTCTTCGCCGTGATGTTCGCCCTCTTCGGCATCTGACGCATGGAACCGCCCGAGCCCAATCCGGTGCAGATCGAGGTCCGCGACCTCACGATGGCCTATGGCGACTACGTCGTGATGCGCGATCTCAGCTTCCAGATCCGGCGCGGAGACATCTTCATCATCATGGGCGGCAGCGGCTGCGGGAAATCCACGCTCATGCGCCACCTCGTCGGCCTGGAGGAACCGGCAAGCGGCGAGATCCTGCACGGCGGGGAAAACTTCACCCGTGCGGATGCCGAACAACGGCGGCAAATGCTGCGCCGCTTCGGCGTCATGTATCAGCAGGGCGCGCTCTGGAGCTCGCTCACGCTCGCCGAAAACGTCGCCCTGCCCCTGGAGCAATACACCAGGCTCTCGCCCGAACAGATCCGCCGCAACGTCTCCTACAAGCTCTCGCTCGTCGGCCTCGGCGGCTTCGAGGACTTCTATCCCTCCGAGATCAGCGGCGGCATGAACAAGCGCGCCGGCATCGCCCGCGCGATGGCGCTCGATCCCGAGATCCTCTTCCTCGACGAGCCCTCCGCCGGTCTCGATCCGCTCAGCGCCGCGCGTTTGGACGAGCTGATCCTCCAGCTCCGCCATCATCTCGGAACCACCTTCGTGCTCGTCACCCACGAGCTGGCCAGCATCTTCGCCGTGGGCACCAACTCCGTCTTCCTCGACGCCCGGACGAAGACCCTCGGTGCCACCGGCCATCCCGCCGAGCTGCGCGACCATTGTCCTTCCCCCGAAATCCGCCGCTTCCTCAACCGCGGCCAGGAACCGACCTGAGACCATGAAGACCAAAGTCAACCCCGCCGCCATCGGGATGTTCATCACCGGCGCCGTCGTCATCCTCTTCGTCTCCATCGCGCTCTTCGGCGGAGGACGGCTCTTCCGCCAATCCACCAGCTTCCTGCTGACCTTCCGCGAACAGGTCACGGGCCTCGATGTCGGCGCGCCGGTCAAGATCCTCGGCGTGAACATCGGCGAAGTGCGCGACATCTGGATCGCTCCCGATCCCGCCAATGGCTCGGCCGTCATCAACGTGGTCATCGACGTGGACGACGAACAGATATCCCGCCGCGTGAAGGGCCTCGGCCTAGGGCTGCGCGACCGCCAGGAGTTCGAGAAATCGCTGACCAATGGTTTCAGCGGCCGGCTGGAGATCCTGAACCTTCTCTCCGGCCAGCTCTACGTTTCGCTTGGCCAGAACAAGGAACCGGGCCGTTTTCAATTGGGCCAGGAGGAGGAACACGGCTATTGGGAAATCCCCACCCTGCCCAGCGCCCAGACCGAGATCATGGCCTCCGTCATGAGCACGCTCGACAGCCTCGCGCACTTCGACCTCAAGACCATTTCCGAACAGATGACCAACCTGCTCGTGGAGATCCGCGCGGAGATCAAGGACGTGCAGTTCGGCAACGTCAGCGCCCGGTTGCGCGGCAGCCTTGATCGCGTGGATGCGCTCCTCGACAACGACGACCTTCGCTCCTCCCTCACCAATCTGAACCTCGCCCTGGCCGACGCCCGTCAATTGGCCGGCAAGTTCAACCGCCAAGCCGATCCGCTCCTGGCCAAGCTCGACACAGGCCTGACCAAGGCCGACACCGCGTTGGTCGAAGCCACGCAAGCCTTCACCGATCTGAAGAACCTCGTCCGTCCGGGCTCGCCCGTGAGCCACGAGCTGCTCACCACCCTGGAGAAAGCCGGCCGCGCCCTCGATTCCCTGCGGCAGCTCGCCGACGATCTCCAGCGCAACCCCAACTCCATCCTCACCGGCAAGGCCCCGGAGAAACCCTGATCCCATGAATCCTGAAACTTCGGAGACGATGGCTGCAACGAGGCGCATGAGCCGCAAAGACGAAACCTGGGGCACCCCTTGGTCTCTGGCTTTTATCGCGGCTCTCCAGGCGATCCGCTGGAGTCGATGGATGGACGTCACCGCTCCCCTCACCCGGCCTTCGGCCACCCTCTCCCCATCGGATGAGGAGAGGGCCGGGGTGAGGAGCCGGTCACTGTTCTTTGCGCCTTTTGCGCCTCTTTGCGGCCATCCCTCCCTCCTGCTGGCCATCGCGATTCTGAGTTCCACCGGCTGCTCTGTCTTCGAGCCCAAGCCGGACCCGAGCCGCTTCTACGTGCTGCGTTCCGCTTCTGCCGCAAGCGTTCCGGCAACCGCTCCTTCCGAAAACTCCGCCGTGCTGCGCATCGGCCCGGGCCGGGTCGCCACCTATCTGGAAAGCACCGTCCTCCTGACCGCCGATGGCAACAACCGCGTCGTTCCCCTGCCCTTCCACCATTGGGCCGAGCCGTTGGAACAAGGGATCGCCCGCGTGCTCGCTGAAGAACTGCGCCGCAAGCTGCCGACCGTCTCCGTCGTGGCCGCCCATGATCCCGCCGCCTCCATCGCGACCGCGCAGTTGATCTACGAAATCACCCGATTCGAAGGCGCTCCGGGCCGGGACGTGGTGCTGGAAACCACTTGGACCTTGCAGCGCGGAAACCAAAAGCAGGTCCAATCTCCGCAACGCTTCACCATCGCGGCGACCTCGGCCAACGAAGGCGTCGAAGGTTACGTCGCCCGCCTGTCCCAAGCCGTGGCCCAGTGGAGCGACGCGGTCGGCGCGGCGTTCCAGCAGCCTTGAGAGGAGCGGAGCCGAATCCGGCATCCGGGATCAGGAATCTGACATCCCGACGAAGGAGGTGACCGTCCGCGCTCCTTCGTTCCGGTTCACCCCGCCGGATTGAGCGCCGTCAGCACGCGGCTCAACGCCTCCAGCCTCGGCGTCGCTACCCCGGCGGCCTTCGCCTGGCGCAGCGGTTCGAGGAACATCGAGTCCACCTCCAGCGGCAAGCCGCGCTCGTAGTCGATGATCGTCGAGGCCTTGTAGGCGCCCATGTTGTAGGTGCGGTCGATCTGCACCTGCGCCCACGACTCGTCGATCTCCAGTCCCAGCGCCTGCGCGGCGTGGATCGTCTCCAGCATCAATTCGCGCAGCAGACGCAGCCAATCCGGATCGGCCAGCAACCGGTCCGAGGTCAGGCAAGGACCGACGGCCCCCTTGAAATCGCCGTCGTTCGCCACCGCGTCGAAACCCGCCGCGCTGGCCACGCCCAGTCCGTTGAACGGGATGTTCCACACGAGCTTCTCCCAGTGCGTGCGCTCGACGTTCTCGCTGACCTCGCACGGCACGCCCGAGTGCCGGATGGCGGCGGCGATGTCATGCGTGCGCGGCTGCGGCGCGCGCCGCCATTCGCCGAGGACGATCTTGCCGTGCGCCATGTGGTGGATGACGCCGGGCTCGAGCCGGTTCAAACAGACGAAGCAGAGTCCGCCGAGCGTGTTTTCTTGGCCCACGACGGCGGCCAATTGGTCCTCGTTTCCCAAACCGTTCTGCAGCGTGAGGAAGGCGGTCGCAGGCCCGGCCAAGGGCGGCAAGAGCCGGGCGAACTGCCCGTTGGCCGTCGTCTTCAGGCCGATGAGCACGAGATCACAGGGGCCGATCTCTTCTGGCGTGCGCGCGGCGCGGGGACGCACGTGGAAGTCGCCTTCGGGGCTGAGCACCTTCACCCCTCCCGCGCGCACCGCGTCGTAGTCGGAGCGCAGAAGGAAATGGACCTCATGGTTGTCGCGGGCCAAGCGGGCACCGTAATAGCTGCCCAGCGCCCCGCATCCGACGACGGCGATCTTCATGCGGGCAACGAAGTAGTGGAGGAGATCACTTGAGGCAAGCGCCCGCTCCTGCGGGCGCGGTAGGGCGAAGGCTCCCGCCGAGCCGCCGGAGGATGACCACCTGAAGACCACGCCACACTGGCGACTTCGAGACGTTCCGGAGTCGCCAGTGTAGCCTTTGCA
>CBFGQE010000207.1:0-5879 GCA_965650815.1 uncultured bacterium | reverse complement strand
CTTCCGCGAACAACAGGCTGTCCTGGTTGCCGATGCCTGGCGCGAGACGGATCCAGGCTTCGATGGTGCAGGGGCCTTCCAGTGTGACGGCCGCTTCGGCGAAGGCTTCGTCGGTGCCATTGAGCAACAGCACGGGACGCAGCAGATCGCCGAGCCCGGCCATGAGGGCGGCAAGTTCCTCGTCGTTCGGCAGCACAGACTGGAGCCGCTCCAAGGTGGGGCCGTCGAGCCGGTCGAGCGGCCATTGGCCGGAGCGGAATGCGGCGACCAAGCCCTTGGCGGCGGGTGCGGAGGAGGACAGACGTTCCAGCGCGGCGCGGCGTTGGGCGGGCGTCAAGCCCGGCCACAGGCTGGCGATCCAACCGGCGGCCTGCTCGGAGCGGGCGAGCGTCAACGCGCGGAACGCCTCGTCGCGCACGGCGGCGGCCTGGTTGGTGGTGTAGCGCGCGAACAGCTCCACCTGCGAGCTGCCGATCTCGGCCAAGGCCCGCAGGATCGAGGCGGCCTCGTTCGGTTGGGAACGCAACAGGACGACCAGCTCGGGTTCCACGCCGGGCAGCTTGAACCCGGCGGCCAAGCGCGCGCCCAGTTCGCGCTGCGACGGCTCGGCCAGCAGGCGACGCGCGACGGTGGTCAACGGGCCGTTGAGCCGAGCCACGTCGAAGCGCGTGCGGACGGCCAGCAGCGTGTCAAGGGTCGCGGGTTGTTTCAGGATCTCGGCCAGGCTTTCGGCCACGCCAGGCTGATCCGGAAACTGCACGAGACGCAGCAGTTCCTCCGCGCTGGGCGCGCGATCCAGTCGCGGCAGGAGCGCCGCGACCACGGCCGCGCTGCGGGCCGGTTCCAGAGCGAGCGCGGCCACGAGCCGGTTCTCCACGGGCAGCGCGGCGGCCTCGGACGATTCCAGCCACGCGGCCAGTTCCGTCGGTCGGGTTTCCAGAAACAGGCGGACCAAGTAGCGCTCGAACTCGTGCTCGTAGGCGTCGCCGGTCTTCAGCGAACGGCCGTTGTGGACGACGGGGCCGCCGGGATTCTCCAGCGCCGGTCGGGCCAAGCTGACGAGCAGCCGGAAAACCTCGGGCGCGACGACGGAGTTCTTCGCGAAGCCGATGCCGTAGGGCTGGCCGAGCAACGCGCCGACGCTGCGGATCACTTGGGCGCGCACTTCGGGATCGGGGTCGTTGGCCAACGGTGCGGTGGCCGCGACCAGTCCGGGCAATTTCGCTTCGCCGAACGCGCGGACGGCTTCGCGGCGCAGGTTGCGGCTCTCGGCAAGGAGCAAGGGCGACACGGTGTTGGCGTCCACGGCCTGCAACCCTTCCAAGGCCCAGAGCGCGGCGATGCGGCGACCGGCGGACTGGGTGGTGTCGGTGACCAAAGTTTTCAGCGTGGGCGCGAGCGCGGTCAGCTTGCGGTCGGCGATGGTTTGCCAGGCGAGATGGCTCTGGGCGAGCGACGGGCCGCCGAGCTTCGCGACCAGTTCTTCCGGAGGAAGCGTGGTGAAGTCCGGCACGGGAAACGGCTTCTGCGCCGAGTGCTTCACGCGCCAGATGCGGCCGCGGACCTTGTCGCGGTCGGGATGGTTCCGGGCCACCTCGTTGTGCGAGATGATGCGGTTATACCAATCCACGATGTAGAGGCAGCCGTCGGGCCCTTGGGTCAAGGCGACGGGGCGGAAGAACTCGTCGTTCGAGCGGACGAAGCTGGGCAGCTTGTTCAAGCGATAGCGCGGTCCGTCCCGCTCCACCCGGATCGCCTGGATCTCGCCGATGATCGGATTCGCCACGTAGAGCACATCGGCATACGGCTGCGGCCAAGCATCGGTCTTGTCGCTCAAGGCCAGTCCGCTCAAGCCGGTGCCGCCCATGCGGAAGTCCGGCGCGGTCACGGGAAAGACCGGCGCGTAGCTCTTGAACTCGCCGTCGGTGCAGCCGGGGTAGTTGGCGTATTCATGGAAGGGCATCGCCGGATAGCCGTAGTCGTTGGCTTCTTGGATCCACGTTTCGCCTTCGCCGCCGAGCACGAGGCCCCAGATGTTGCACGGGCCCTGCGAGGTGATGTCGAACTGCGATCCGTCGGCGCGGAAGCGCGTCATGCGAGTCTGGTTGAAGGCCGTTTCCTCGCCGCCCTTGGTCCGCACCTTGCCGTAGTTGAACGCGCCCTGGGCCATCCAGAGCCAGTTGCCCGGCGCGCGGGTGAACTGGTGCGGGAAGAGGTGCGAGTCCTGCACGCCGAAGCCGCTGAGCACGACCTCACGTTGGTCCGCCTTGCCGTCGCCATCGGTGTCGCGGAGGAACACGATCTCCGATCCGTGCTGCACGTAAGCGCCGTCGCCGTAGGGCAACAGGCCGAGGGGAATGGCCAGCCCGTCGGCGAAGACGCGGGGCTTCTGCGGTCCGGGCGCGAAGGGCGTGTCATAGACCAGCACCTTGTCCTTGCCCGGCGACTTGTAGAGCGCCTCGGCGGCGGCGGGATTCTCGTTCGCATCCACCGGATACTCGAAGGCGGTCATGGTCCACATTCGGCCTTTGGCGTCGAAGTTCACCGCGACGAACTTGCCGGCCACGTCCGGCTCCTCGGCCGCGACCAATTCGATCTCGAAACCGGGCGGCAGCGTGAAGCCAGCCCTTTGGTCCTGCGGCGAACGCGGCGAGGGCAGGGGAGACTTCACCGGTTCCGGCGCACCGAGAAATCCCGCCACCGCTGGAGGCGTCGAGGGCAGTTCTTCGATGGTGATGTCCTTCACCTGCACGAGCGCTTTGCCGCCGCCGTGAACCTGGAGGCCGAGGCGGCCGTGTTGCGGGATGGAGGCGTCGGGTTCGGTGTAGTCCACGCCGAGCACACCGTTGATCCAAGTGGTGACGCGGCGGCCGTCGGCGCGGATGACGTAGTCGTTCCAGTCGTTGCGGCGCAGCACGGGATCGAGCTGCTTCATGTCGGCGGCGGCGAGCACGCGGTTGCGGCGCGACTCGTCGTAGATCCCGCCCCACCAGCTCGGATCGCCGAAGTCGCACTGGTAGCCGATCATTTCCGAATCGTTCGGCACGCGCTCGGAGCGGATCTGGATGCCGCTGTTGATGAAGCCGTCGGTGCCCGTGAGCTTGATGCGGCAGCGGAGGATGAAGTTCGTGTAGGCGCGGAGGCTGGCGAGGAACTCGTTGCGCTTCACCGTCTCGGTCAACGAGCCGCCGGTGAGCGCGCCGTCCTGCACGCGCCAGAGGTTCGTGTCGCCTTCCCAGCCGGCCAACGAACGGCCGTCGAAGAGCGGCGTGGTCCGGCCCGGTGCGGGAGGCGGACTCGCCGCGAAGATCGGTGAACACAGCGCCAAGAGCGCGAACCAACCGGCCAAGGGATGCAGTTTGGACATGGTTTCAACTCGGGATGTTCCGAACCATTGCCCGAACGTGGATCGGGGGAAAGCCACAGGAACCACCTGCGGCCGACGAATTCACACCTGGCGTTCCTTGGAGCGGTCGCGCGGCGAGAAGGCTGCTCCAATTTCCTCGTGCCAGCGGTGAACAAGCCCGGCACGCTCCGCGTCAGTAACCCCTCAGCAGGATCATGGCACGCCCCGAGTCGTAGGCCGCCCGTCCGGTGGCGACGTGAACGTGAGCCGGCGAGAGATTCGTCGCAGACCGCCATGAACGCCGTCGTCGCCCAGCTCCGTCGTGGTTTCCGCTTCAGGCTTCCAGCTTGGAGCGTCGCTCTGATCGGCTGGGCGTCTGCCGCCCCGCTCTCCGCCGCCGAGACCGTCTTCTACCGCGCGGTGAATCTCAACGGCCCCGCGCTGGTGATCGACGGCCGCCCTTGGGAAAGCAAGGACACCACCAACGTCACCGCCACCGGCAACGCCTTCGAGAACCAGGCCGTCCCGCTCAAGCCCGTGACCGATCCCGAGCGGGCCAAGATGATCCGCAGCAGCCGCTGGGGCAGCCGGGTGGACGTCGAATTGAGCGGAGTGCCGGACGGGGTGTTCCAAGTTTTCCTCTATGTCTGGGAGGACAACCACAGCGAGCAGTTCGATCTGTTGGTGAACGACCAGCCGGTGTTGGAGAAGTTCCACAGCGGCGCGGCCGGTTCCTGGAAGAGGCTCGGTCCGTGGCCCGCCAAGAGCGTGGGCCAAAAGCTCAAGGTCTCCGCGCGCGGGCCCGGCCACGGAGCGGCCAATCTCTCCGGTCTCGAAGTCTGGCGCGGCGACGGGCCGGTTCCCGCCGCTCCCGGGGCCTCCTTCATCACCCAGCCCACGGCCGATCAGACCGCGTTCTTCGAGAAACGGATTCGGCCGGTCTTGGTCGAGCACTGCTACGAATGCCACAGCGCCGACGCGAAGAAGATCCGGGGCGGCCTGGTGCTCGATTCCCGCGCGGGCGTGGTCCAGGGCGGCGATTCCGGGCCGGTCATCGCGCCGGGTTCGCCCGAGGCCAGTCCGTTGATCCAGGCCGTGCGCCACGCCGATCCCGACACGGCCATGCCGCCGAAGACCAAGATCCCCGACCTCGCCATCGCCGACCTGGAGGAATGGGTCCGCCAAGGCGCGCCCGATCCACGCTCCGAGGACACCGCCGCTGTGGCCCAGGCGCGTTCGGCCATTGATTGGGACAAGGCCCGCGAATGGTGGTCGTTCCGGCCGTTGTCGAAAGCGTCGCCGCCGAAGGTGAAGAACTCCCGCTGGCCCGCCAACGACGTGGACCGCTTCATCCTCGCTCGCTTGGAGAAGGAAGGCTTGCAGCCCGTGGCCGATGCGGAGAAGCGCACGCTCATCCGCCGCGCGACCTACGACCTCGTCGGCTTGCCGCCGACGCCGGAGGAGATCGACGCCTTCCTCGCGGACAAATCTTCCGACGCCTTCGCCAAGGTGGTGGATCGTCTGCTTGCCTCGCCGCACTACGGCGAACGCTGGGGACGGCATTGGCTCGACGTGGTGCGCTACGCCGACACCGCCGGCGACAACTCCGACTTCCCCGTGCCGCAGATGCACCGCTACCGCGATTGGGTCATCCGCGCCTTCAACCGCGATCTGCCCTACGACCAGTTCGTGCGCGAACAGCTCGCGGGCGATCTCCTGCCCGGCGCGACGGAGGCGGAGACGCGCGAGCGCCTCATCGCCACCGGCTACATCGCCAACGCCCGGCGCTTCGGTTCGCGCGTGGACGACTACCCGCAGCACCTGACCATCGAGGACACGATCGACAACGTGGGCCGCGCCTTTCTCGGGCTGACCGTGAGCTGCGCGCGCTGCCACGACCACAAGTTCGATCCCGTCTCCGCCGCCGATTACTACGGGCTCTACGGCATCTTCCACAGCACGCGCTATCCGTGGCCCGGCATCGAGCTGGAACAGAAGCAGCGCGACCTCGTGCCGCTGGTTTCCGCCGCAGAAGCCGAAGCCGCGCTCAAGGTTCACCGCGAGAAACAGACCGCGCTCGACGAGGCGGTGAAGCGTTTGGAGAAGGAGATCAAAGCCGCCGAGGGCGACGCCAAGAAGCCGCTGGAGAAATCTCTCGAAGAAGCGAAGAAAGCCGCCGGCCGGCAACAGAAGACGCCGCTGCCTTTCGACCAAGCCTACGCCGTGGCCGAGGCGAAGAAGATCGGAAACGCGGCCATCCAGTTGAAGGGCGATCCGGCCAAGCCCGGCGAGACTGTGCCGCGCCGCTTCCTCACCGTGTTGGGCGGCGCGACCTTGGCTCCGGACGAAGGCGACAGCGGCCGTCGGCAATTGGCCGAATGGATCGTGGCCCGGGACAATCCGCTGACCGCGCGTGTGATGGTCAATCGCATCTGGCTCCATCATTTCGGCCAAGGGCTCGTCCCGACCGCGAACGACTTCGGCAAGCAGGGCCAACCGCCGACGCATCCCGAGCTGCTGGATTGGCTGGCCG
>CBFGQE010000206.1:0-5879 GCA_965650815.1 uncultured bacterium | reverse complement strand
TCGCCGTTGAAGACGAGGCGGTAGTTCTGCCCCGCGCCGGTGAGGATGCGCAGCGCGTTCGTGCCGCCCAGCGCGGCGGGATTGAAGTCGATGTCCGCGCTGCCGGTCACGGTCAACGCCGGACCGCTCAACGCGATGGGCGCAAGCGCGCCGGAAGCGAGGTTGACCGTGTAGAGCCGCCCCGCGTCCGCGCCGTCGCGCGACAGGGCGTAGAGCCGGCCGTCGAACGGGCGGAAATCCAAGCCGACGACCGTCTCCCCCGCACCTAGTCCGGTCAGCGGCCGGGCCGGGGAAACGATGCCCGGAGCACTGTCGAAGGTGACGAGCGAATTGGTCGAGGTGAGGCCGTAGATCAGCGTCTGGGCCTGGAGGGAACCGGCCGCGCAGAACGCGGCGACGGCCAAGGAGGCGGTGAAGTTTCGAGTCGGCAGTTTCATGGCGTTGGTTGGTTATGTTGGACCCCGGAACGCGCCTCCGCTCGGCGGGGGTGTGCCCCAGGCACCCGGTTCCCGCCCACGACGGCACGATCGTTGTCTCCCATCTTCGGTCTGGTTGTCATCCGGCACTACGACGGCTCATCCCCGCCGGATGCAGGCGGACGCAAAATTTTTTCGCGGACCTTGGAGTTGTGATGAACGGAAGCACGGTTGGTTCCCGGCCAAGCCCGCGCCCGCCCCGGCAATCCGTTCATCCGGCCTTTTGGGGCGTCGGCCCCGAGGAGAATCGCCTTGGCCCTTCCGCGCCGTTTCCGGTTTCATCCGCCGTCACATGAAAGTCCTCGTCATCTGTTCCGGCGGCCGCGAGCACGCGCTGGTCTGGAAACTGGCCCAGTCCCCCCGCGTCACCCGGATGTGGTGCGCCCCCGGCAACGCGGGCACGGCGGCGGAACGGCTCTCGGCCAACGGCGACCCCGTGCAAAACGTCGCCATCGGCGCCGAGGACGTCGCCGCGCTCGTGGCGTGGGCGCAACAAGAGCGCCCCGACCTAACGGTGGTCGGTCCCGACGGCGCGCTCGCGGCGGGCGTGGTGGACGCGTTCCAAGCGGCCGGGCTCAAGATCTGGGGCCCCAACCAGCGCGCCGCGCGGTTCGAGTCGTCCAAGGTCTTCTCCCAGGAGTTCATGGAGAAGCACCGCATTCCGACGGCGAAGTCCGGGATGTTCTCCGATCCGGCAGCGGCCCGGGCTTTCGCCGCTTCGCTCGGCGGAAAAGTGGCGGTGAAGGCCGACGGGCTCGCGCTCGGCAAAGGCGTGATCCTCGCCCGCTCCGTGCCCGAGGCGAACCAGGCCATCGACGAGATCATGGTCAACAAAGCCTTCGGCTCCGCCGGGGCCCGCGTCGTCCTCCAGGAACTGCTGGAAGGCATGGAGATCTCCCTGCACGCGCTCTGCGACGGCAAGACGGCGAAACTCTTCCCCACCTCGCAGGACCACAAGCGCGCCTTTGACAACGACGAAGGCCTGAACACCGGCGGCATGGGCACCTATTCGCCCGCGCCGTTCCTGAACGACACGGAACTGGCCGATGTGGGCCGCCAGATTCTCCTGCCTTGGCTCAAGGGCTGCGCGGCGGAAGGCATCGACTTTCGCGGCCTGCTCTACCCCGGCGTGATGCTCACCGCGTCGGGTCCGAAGGTGATCGAGTTCAACGCCCGTTTCGGCGATCCGGAGACCCAGATCTATCTGACCCGTTTGGACAACGATCTTGTGGAGCTGCTGCTGGCCAGCGTGGAAGGCCGCTTGGACACGGTGGAACTGCGCTGGTCGAAACAGCCGTCCGTCTGCGTGGTGCTCGCCGCGCCCGGCTATCCCGGCGCGTATGCGAAGGGCAAGGAGATCACCGGCCTCGAAGCGGCGGCGGCATTGCCGAACACCAAGGTTTTCCACGCCGGAACCGCGTTGAAGGACGGCAAGATCGTGACGAACGGCGGCCGTGTGCTCGGCGTCACCGCCTGGGCCGACACGCTCCAGGAAGCGCGGGACGCGGCCTATCGTGCCGCTGATCGAATCCGCTTCGACGGCGGCGTGCAGCTCCGACGCGACATCGCCGCCAAGGCGCTCCGGTAGGAGGGCCTTTTCCAAAGCCTGAAGTTTTCATCGCCTGGCCACGCCCTCCGACCTTCGGCCCCTTGCCTCGGATTTCCGGAGGCCTAAAGTGCTCGTGTCATGCGTTTGAAATTCGATGTTCTCTGGAAAACGGCCTGGATCTGCCTGGCCGTTGTTTTTCTCGGTTCCCTTTGGGCCAGCGCCCAGACCAACTCCGTCGCCACCAACGCCCCGGCCGGGTCCACCAACGAGGTCCAGCCGCTGGTCGTCTTCCCGGCGTTGGCGGGCACCAACCTCGCCAACCACGTCTATCTCACCTTCGGCCTGAACCGGATCGACGCGCTGCAGCACGAATACCTCGGCAATCCCGCCTGGCAGTATCTGGCCTTCCTCATCTACGTCGTCCTCGCCTTCTACATCTCCAAGCTCTTCGACTGGCTGCTCGGCGTCTGGCTGAAGTCTTGGACGAAGAAAACCGAGACGGAGCTGGACGACATCCTGATCGAGCTGCTGCGCGGCCCGGTGAAGATCATCGCCTTCGTCATCTTCCTCCACATCGGGCTGAACCTCTTCAAGTGGCCCGCCTGGGTGGCCAACTTCATCAGCAAGGCCTTCATCGTCGTGGTCGCCGCGTCCATCACCTACCTGCTGCTGAAGCTGGTGGACCTGCTGCTCGCGCGCTGGCTCAAGCGGCTGGACTCGTCGAACGACCACCACTTGAACGACCAGCTGTTGCCCATCCTGCGCGGCGCGTTCAAGACCTTCATCGTGGTGATCGCCGTGCTGGTCACGTCGCAGAACCTCGGCCTGAACATCACCGGCGTGCTGGCCTCGCTGTCCGTCGTCGGCCTGGCCCTCGGTCTCGCCGCGCAGGACACGGTGGCCAACCTCTTCGGCGCCGCCACCGTCTTCCTCGACAAGCCCTTCAAGGTGGGCGACCGCATCAAGCTGGAAGGCGTGGACGGCACGGTGGAGCAGATCGGCATCCGCTCGACCCGCGTCCGCAACCTCGACGGCCACCTCATCACCGTCCCGAACAAGACGATGGGCAACGCCACCATCACGAACATCACCCGCCGCCCGAACATCAAGACGACGATGACCATCGGCATCACCTACAACACGCCGACCGCGAAGGTGAAACAGGCGCTCGCCATCCTGGCCGAAGTCTTCAAGCACCCCAAGACCACGGACGTCATCATCAGCTTCAACCAGTTCGCCGACTCCTCCCTGGGCATCACCGTCGTCCACTGGTGGAACTCGACCGACTACAAGGACTACATGGCGGGGATGCAGGACTTCAACCTGCAGATCAAGGAGCGCTTCGACGCCGCCGGCATCGAGTTCGCCTTCCCCACCCGCACGCTCTACGTGAAGCAGGACTCCGACTGGAAGGTCGGCGCGCCCTCGGGCCAGGCGCCCACCGCCGCCGCCCCGAAGTCCTGACAACCGTCCCGGTCCGTCCCGGACCAAAGCAAAGCGGGCGCGGCCTGACCGGCCGCGCCCGCTCCTGTTTTACCGTCCCGCGATGCGCCTTCGCCGGACGGCTCCGGGGTTTGCCGCGGACATGGAACGGTCCGCGACCCCGGAGGCAATCCGTCAGACCGGCCGCCGTGCGCCCGTGCCGATCGCGGCGGGGAGCTCCAGCTTCTGCACCCACTTCCCGGCATTCGCCTTGCCCAGCCAGAAGCCTTCGCAGAGCCCGAGCGAAGGCTGGGCCGAATGCCAGTTCCGCATGGGGAACTTGAGCACCTGGTAGCGCTGCTCCTTGCGGTCGAAGACGTGGATCACGTCGCCGTCCTGCACCGGCAGCCCGAGCTCCGCGCAGACCTTGCCGGCTTTGGGCAGCATGGAGCCGCGGATGGAGAACCCGGCGCCGAGCTGGTTCACCAGCTCGCCCTGCTGGACGGTGCCCGCGAAGTCGAGGTGGATCGGCTCGAAGGTCGGGTTGAAGAAGATCGCGCCCTCGCCGGGATCGAGCCGTTCGCCGCCGAAGCTCCACTTGCCGTTCTTGAACGAGTTGTTCGTCAGGCGCGCCAGGCGGGTGTCGAACTTGCACAGCGTGGTGTTCTCCGGCACGCGCGGGAACAGGGTGGCGACGGTGTTGTCGTCGTTCGCGAAGGGGTTGCTGATCATCGCGAAGCCCTGCGGCGCGACCGTGCCGGCGTAGCCGACGACGTTGCACGACGCGACCCCGCCGACCACGGCGCGGTAGAAGCGCGCGGGCTGGGCGCTGGCCTGGGCGTCGATGAATTCCACGCTCTCGTCGGACGCGGTGTTGCGCGTCACCACGGACCAGGTCTCCAGATCGGTCGAGGCCTGGATCTCGTAGGCCGAGCCGATGGGCAGGTGGACCCGGCAGCGGAACGGTCCCTTGGGGACCTTGGTGGCCTGGGCGAGGTGCGAGGCGGAAACGGACCGGGCGGACGCGCCGTCCAGCAGTTCCGTCCCGGAGGAGAGGAGTTCGTTCATGGCTGCGGAGTTTTCGTTTTCTTCGATCACGGGATCGTCTTCGTTGCCGGCGAAATAGCAGCACCGGTGCCAGCGGACCGGGCTCGCCCGGATGCAGACCAAAAGTGTTCTCCCGCAGGCCGCCGGGCCCGGTTTTGTTCCGCATTCGGTCACTGCGCCGGGACACTGCCGAACAATCAGGCACGCCTCCGCTCCCGTCGGCCCTGCCGGGCGGCGGAGCGCCGGACACGCTGTCCGTTTTTCCAACGCGCGGTGTCAGCGGTGCGAATCTTTCCCCCTCGCCGGTTGCGGCTCCGTCGGCCCCGGCTATCCTCCGCGTTCCATGAGCATCGCCACCAAGACGGGGGACGCCGGCCTGACCGGACTGATGTATAACCGCCGCGTCTCCAAGTGCCACCCGCGCGTCGAAGCCTACGGCAGCGTGGACGAGGTCAACGCCGCGCTGGGCCTGGCCAGGGCCACCACCGCGCACGGCTTCGTCCGGGACCATCTTTTCACGATCCAGAAAGACCTCGTCACCCTGATGGGCGAACTCGCCACCGGCATCGAGGACCTTCCGCGCTACGCGAAGGACGGCTTCACGCTGGTCACGCCCGCGCTCACGGCCAAGCTGGACGCGCTGGTGAAGGAGATCGAAGCGCAGAACATTTCGTTCAAGGGCTGGGCCACTCCGGGAGACTCCGTGGATTCCGCCGCGCTGGACGTGGCCCGCACCAGCTGTCGCCGGGCCGAACGCCGCGTCTGCGCGCTGCACGACATCGGCGGGCTAAACAACCCCGAGATCCTCGTCTATCTGAACCGCCTCTCGGATACGCTCTGGCTCATGGCCCGCTGGGTGGAAACCCGCGGGGCTGCGGCCAAAGGCTAGAAGCCCAACGCCTCACGCCAAGGTCGCGGGGAGCGCAAAGGCACGGCCGGATGAAGATTCCGTCTTCCTGTCGGCAGAACGTGAGGATTGGGCGGATATGGCGGGATAACCCCTAAATCCCCTGGGATCGTGGCCCGCCCGGTCAGGGATCGGGCCCACCGTTTGTTGGCCGGGCTCCCAAACCCGGCGCTCGCCCGACCTCACGCCAACCTGATTCTCCAAACAGCCTTTTACGGCTAGAACTTCCACGCCGAGAGCTTCCAGCCATCGGTCAGGCCTTCGCGGACGATGAGCCAGTTGTCGGCGAGGGCGGGCACGCTCCAGGTTCTGCCGCAGACTTGGAGGCGGCCCAGCTCGCGGTAGGCCGAGGGATCGGCGGCGATCAGGATGAGTTCGCCCAGGTCGGTCAGGGCCAGCAGCCGCTGCGAATCGAGGGCGATGGTGCTGCTCAGTTCCTTGCCGAAGCCGTCCTGGGTCCAGACCGTTTGCAGCGTCC
>CBFGQE010000205.1:0-5882 GCA_965650815.1 uncultured bacterium | reverse complement strand
GGCAGCCGGTGAGGAGGAACAACGAAACGAGGAGGGAAACATTCAACGTCCAACGCCCAACGCCCAACGCCCAAGGGGCCCGGGGCGCTTCGATGTGGGTTGTTCCAGAAACACTGAACGCTGAACGCTGAACGCTGAACGTCGAAGGACCGCCCCATCTGTGTCCATCTGTGTTCATCTGTGGTTTCAACTCGGGAAAAGCCGTGGCTCCGTTCAACGCATCGTCGGTTCCGCAGCACGATCCGCGAGCGGCGCGAAGGAGATGCGGGGCACCAGCGGCCAGCGGGCCTGGAGCTTCACCACCCAGAAGAAGAGCCTCAGCCGCCACTTCATTTTCCAGCCGCCTTCCAGCTCGCCCGCGAGCACGGCGTTGACGGCGGCGGGCAGGTTCCACTTGTTCCGCGGCTCCAAGAATACCTCCATGAAGGGCGTGGTGTAGAACTTCTCCACCATCTCCCAATACAGCCCCATCGCGGCCTTGATGCGACGCTCGTAGTCGGCGAAGCGCATTGCGCCGTCGTCGCCGGCCCGCAGTGCGGCGTCCACTTCGGCGGCGGCCATCTTGCCGGAGAACATCGCGAGATAGACGCCGGCGGAGAAGATCGGGTCCATGAACCCGGCGGCGTCGCCGATGCGCAGCAGGCGCGGACCGACCAGCCGGCGGTTGCGGTAGCTGAAATCGCTCGTCGCCTGGATCGCGCCGCACAGCCGCGCGTCCGCCATGCGTTCCCGCATCGGCAGGCTGGAATCGACCCAGTGCTGGAAGACCTCGGCCGGCGACCGCTTCATCGCGTTGAACTCGTCGCGGTCCATCACGCAGCCGACGGAGATCTTCTCGTCGGAAATGGGGATCAACCAGAACCACTTGTTCTCCAGCCGGACGATCACGGTGTCGCCGCCCTTGGAACAGGCGTCGCGCTTCACGCCGAGGAAGTGGCCGAAGAGCGCGATCTTCTTCAGACGCGGATGCACCTCGCGCAGGCCTTCCTGGTTGCCCGTCATGTTGCCGCGACCGCTGGCGTCGATGAGGAACGGCGCAGTGAAGGTCGCCGTCTCGCCGTCGGGCCCCGTGGCGTTCACGCGCACGGCGCTGCCGGTGTTCTCGAAGCGGTCCACGCTCCAGCCTTCGCGCACCTCCGCGCCTTCGCTCCGGGCGTGCTTCAGCAGGATGTGATCGAAGGTGGCGCGCTCCACCTGGATCGCCTCGGTCTGGCGGGTGAAGGCGCCCTGGCTGAAGACGAAGGCGGTGGACTTGGAGCCGTTGCCCAGGTGGAACTGTGCGCCGAGCTTTCGCACGAAGCCGTGGGCCTGGAGCGCCGGTAAAACGCCCATTTCGGCGAAGATGCCCTGGTTGTAGGGCAGCAGCGATTCGCCGATGTGGAACCGGGGAAAGACTTCCTTCTCCAGCACCAGGACGCGTCGGCCGGCCTTTCGCAGAAAGGTCGCCGCCGAACTCCCGCCCGGCCCGCCGCCGATGATGATGGCATCCCATGCCGTCGTGCTCATGACGGGATTAAGCGGGGAGGAAGGGCGCGGAGTCAGCTCCTTATTGCGGAGAGAAGGTGGGGCCAAGGCTGCCGCTGAGCCTCCTTCGGACATGCTTCGTTGCCGAAGCAGCCCCATTGGCGACTCCGGAACGCCCAAGCCGTCGTCCTGCCGTTTTTGATCCTGCCCGCGACGAGGGTTGCCAGCCGCGCTCGGCGTGCCAGCTTGCGGGGACAAACTTCCCTTGAAAGCCGCCGATGAAGTCTCTTTTGCCGCTTCGCCCCGGACGGAACGTCGTTTCCGTCTTTGTCCTTTGCTTCGGCCTTGCTCTGTTCGCCACGTCTGGTGCGTTGGCCGCCTCCGGGGTCGTCCTTGCGCCGCCTGCCGCCATCCAGCGGCCGCCCAGCCCGTCCGCTGCGGTGGCGGACGACATGGAGGGCTATAGCGTGGCCGGGAGCGGCCGGTTCATCGTGATCGGCCGGCCCGGTCGCGAGGTGGAGCGCGACGGAGCGGAGATCAACGCGGCGGGTCAGGCCGTGGTCTGGGAGCTGGACGAATCCTATCTCGTCGATGACGTGGTCCAGAAACGGTTCTGGGTCATCAACGCGCCAGATCCCAGGACGGCGCATTTTTTCGGCGGCGCGGTGGCGGCGGGTGACCGGTGGATCGCGGTGGCACAAGGCGTGTCGCGGGTGGGGGTTCCCTATTCGGGCTCGGCGGGCACCCGCACCAACGGTGTCCAGCTGATCGAATTCCCTCCGGACGGCGGCTGGTTGCCGGGGCCCGTTCTGCCCGGTCCGGCCGACGCGATCTACCGCGCGAGCGGGTGGGGCTTCGGCCGCAGCTTGTCGATGCACGGCAACCGGCTGGTCGTGGGGTCGGGCGCTGGCGCGTTTGTCTATGAGGTGGATTCCCTAGGGGTCTGGACCCGCACCCAGATCCTGAACCCAGGCTCCGGGGGAGAATGGGTCGGGTTCGGGCACACGGTGGCGATCCACGGTGATCTGATCGTGGTGGGCGCGCCGAACTCGCCCGACGCCGACATCCAAGGGCTTTTCCGCGGCCAGGGCGGGGCCATCGTCTATCGAAGGGGCGTCGGCGGCCTCTATGCCCCGGAGATGGAACTGCGCGCTGCGGGCGGCACGACCAACGACAACTTCGGCGGCTCGCTGGCCATCGAAATCCGCGACGGCGTGGAGTGGATCGCCGTCGGGGCCCCGGGCAAGGACGCCCGGCTCGGGCCCGGCAGCCTGCAGCCCAATGCCGGTTCCACGCATCTCTTCCGCCGCATTCTGCCCGACGGCGAATGGACCTTTCACCAGGAGATCACCAACTCCTTCGGCGGCCTCACCCAGCAAGCCCGGGCCGGCTCCAGCATCGCCCTGAGCAACGGACGCCTGGCCGTTGGCGCGATTTCCTCCGGCGGCTCCCCGTCGCCGAGCCCCGGCGGTGAGGTGACGTTCTTCTACCACGACGCGGAGCAGGATTCCTGGGTCCGCGCCGGCGACGAGAGCGGCGGCGGTCTGTATGGCCGGTATGGGCTCGGGCTGCACGGGTTTGAGCACGGGTTTCTCGTCGGTGTTCCCGGGTCATCTTCGGATGCGGGCGACTGGGAATGGCGGCCGACCGACCCGTATGTGGCGTTCATCAACAGCGGAAGCGGCCCCTTCGTGGGCGGCACCTCCGCACACGACCGCCGCGCCGACGTCGATCCGGACGGTGACGGCCTGCTCAATTCCGACGAGGTCTTCTTCGGCAGCGATCCGCTGACGGCGAACACGAACAAGATCATCGCGCCGTTGATCGACCCCGTGGCCCAGCAGTTCAAGCTCCAGTGGCAGCAGGCCTCGAACACCTTCGGCCTGACCTCCAAGGTGGCGTGGTCCACCAACATGACTACCTGGGTGACGAACGATCTTCAGATCGTCCCGCTCGGCCCCGTGACCAACTCCACGGCTAAACGATTCGAAGCCCGGCTCTCGTCCACTGGCCGGACCAACGTCTTCTTCCGGCTGTTGGTGGAGTAGGCGCCTTTCGTTCGCTACGGGCGAAGCGTCGGGAGGTGCCGTCGAGTTGCTGAGGCCCCGGCGACAAGGGTTGCCAGAGGCGTGGGGCGTGCCAGCTTTCCGGGGAACTTCCCGGGACTCCGTATCATGAAGACTCTCTCGCCGCTTCGCCGTTGCCGGAATGCCGTGTCGGTTCTGGCCCTTTGCTTCGGTCTCGCCGTGAGCACCGCGCCCAAGGCCACGGCCGCCTCCAGTGCAGGGGTGACCCCGCCCCAGCCGATCCAGCGCCCGCCCGGACCGCCCGCTGGCGGCGCTGAAGGCTACGGCGTCGCCGGCAGCAGCCGTTTCCTCGTCATCGGCCGACCCGTCACCACGGTGCAATACAACGGCACCAACATCGACAATGCCGGGAACGTGCTCGTCTGGGAGCTGGACGAGGGCTATCTCGTCGATGATCTGGTCAAAAAACGCTTCTGGGTGATCGATGCTCTCAAGCCGGTATACAGCCACTTCTTCGGCACCGAAGTGGCGGCGGGGGACCGGTGGATCGCCGTGACAGGCGGCCAGTCAAGACCGGGCTTCGGCTCTTCCGGCACACCTCCGCCCAAGACCAACCACGTCCAGTTGATCGAGTTCCCTCCCGACGGTGGCTGGCTGCCGGGACCGGAACTGCCGGGGCCGGAAGACTCCACGTATCGCCGGACCCGGCAGTTCGGCATCAGTCTCGCCATGCACCATGATCGGCTCGTGGTCGGCTCCACGGACGGGGCGCTGGTTTACGAGGTCGATTCGGCCGGGGTCTGGACCCGCACCCAGATCCTGAACACCAATTCGCCGGTCTGGAACAGCCTTGGAACAGCGGTCGCCATCCACGAGGACCTGATCGCCGTCGGCGCGCCGGCGTCCCCGATCAACCACACCAACGGGTTGGTCGCGAACCAAGGCGGGGTGATCCTCTACCGGCGCGGTCCAAACGGCCTCTACGCCGTCGAAAAGGAGCTGCGAGTGGATTCCGTGGACGACAACACTGATATCTTCATGGACGACGTCTTCGGCACCTCCGTCGCCCTTGAGAGGCGGAATGGTGTCGAGTGGCTGGCCGTTGGTTCCCCGGGTCGGGATGCATGGTTCAGCGAGAACAATCGCCAATCCGACTCGGGTTGTGCGTTTCTTTTTCGCCGCATTCTGCCCGACGGCGAGTGGGGCTTTCACCAGGCCATCACCAACATCGGCATTAACGGCAACCCCACCGGCCGGGCCAGGTCCGGGAACACCATCGCCCTGAGCAATGGACGTCTCGCCGTCGGAGCGGTTTCCCCGGGTGGCTCCCTGACGCCTCCTGCGCGCGGCGTGGTGGCGTTCTATTTCTACGACGAGGTCCTGGACCGATGGATACGCACAGGAGAGAAGGTCGGTAGCGGAACGGACCAGTATGGCCTCGGACTCCACGGCTTCGCCGAAGGATTCATCATCGGTGCCCCAGGTAGCCTGGCAAGCAACTGGGAATGGCGACCGACCGACCCGTATGTGGCGTTCATCAACAGCGGAAGCGGCCCCTTCGTGGGCGGCACCTCCGCACACGACCGCCGCGCCGACGTCGATCCGGACGGTGACGGCCTGCTCAATTCCGACGAGGTCTTCTTCGGCAGCGATCCGCTGACGGCGAACACGAACAAGATCATCGCGCCGTTGATCGACCCCGTGGCCCAGCAGTTCAAGCTCCAGTGGCAGCAGGCCTCGAACACCTTCGGCCTGACCTCCAAGGTGGCGTGGTCCACCAACATGACCACCTGGGTGACGAACGATCTTCAGATCGTCTCGCTCGGCCCCGTGACCAACACCGCCGCCCAGCGCTTCGAGGCCCGCCTCCCGCTCACCGGCCGGACCAACGTGTTTTTCCGGCTGCTGGTGGAGTAGGTCTCCTACGGAGCAGGCCGGGCCTGCTTGCCGTCAGCGCATTTGACCCGCCCTCGTTCCCGCGTAGTCTGCTCCCATTGTTGTTATGAGCACGACCTTGAAACCCGAGACCGATGGCCCGATCGCCACGAGCGACGCGGCCTTTGCCGAAGACGTTGTCCAATCCCCGCTGCCCGTCCTGGTGGACTTCTGGGCGCCCTGGTGCGGTCCCTGCCGCATGGTCGCCCCCGTCCTCGACGAGCTGGCCAAGGAATACAAGGGCCGCCTGAAGATCGTGAAGGTGGACGTGGACCAATGCCCCGAGACGGCCCAGCAGTTCGCCATCCGCAGCATCCCCACGCTCCTGTTCTTCAAGGGCGGCCAAGTCGTCGGCCAAACGGTCGGCGCCGTGTCCAAGCGCGCGCTGACCGAGAAGATCACGCCCTTGCTGGGCTGAGTTGCGGAAACGCCGAACGTTTAACGCTGAACGCCGAA
>CBFGQE010000204.1:0-5932 GCA_965650815.1 uncultured bacterium | reverse complement strand
GTCAGCTTCGACTGGTAGTCGCCGGAGACGGGAATGCAGGTCGGATGGATCTGCGTGTAGCAGGGATTGCCGAAGGTCGCGCCGCGCTTGTAGGCACGCCAACTGGCCGTGACGTTCGAGCCGCGCGCGTAGGTGGAGAGGTTGTAAACGTTGCCGTAACCGCCCGTGGCCAGCACGACGGCGTCGGCGCTGTGCCGGGTGATCTCGCCGTTTTGGAGGTTGCGGACGATGATGCCCTTGGCGTGCCCGTCCACGACCACGAGGTCGAGCATCTCGGAGTGGGTGTAGGACTTCACGCCGCCCGCCGCGATCATCTTGTTGAGCGCGGAATAGGCGCCGAGCAGGAGCTGCTGGCCGGTCTGCCCGCGCGCGTAGAACGTGCGGGAAACCTGCGCACCTCCGAAGGAGCGGTTGTCGAGCAGGCCGCCGTATTCGCGGGCGAACGGCACGCCCTGTGCGACGCATTGGTCGATGATGTTGACCGAGACCTCGGCGAGGCGATGGACGTTGGATTCACGGGCGCGGTAGTCGCCGCCCTTGATCGTGTCGTAGAAGAGGCGGTGAACGGAGTCGCCGTCGTTCTGGTAGTTCTTCGCGGCGTTGATGCCGCCCTGCGCGGCCACGGAATGGGCGCGGCGGGGAGAATCGTGGAAGACGAAGTTGTGCACCTCGTAGCCCAGCTCGGAGAGCGTGGCGGCCGCGCTCGCGCCGGCCAGACCGGCACCAACGACGATGACCTTGTATTTCCGCTTGTTGGCCGGGTTGATCAGCTTGGAGCTGAACTTGTGCTTCTCCCACTTCGAGGCGAGCGGGCCGGCGGGGATGTTGGAATTGAGCGTCGCCATGTTATTTGCCCTCATCCTGGCGGATGGCCACCATTGGGGTTTCTTTTTCAGTCATGCCCAGCGGCAGGTTCAGCTTCGCCTTGGCCTTCTCGGCATATTCCCGGCCCATCCCGAAGGTGATCGCGATGGGAATGGAGATGTAGCCGAGCAGGATCGCGAGGCTGAAGACCTTCGCGAAGACCTGGATGCGCGGCCACCAGACGTGGTTCCGCAGGCCGAACGACTGGAACATCGCCGCCAGGCCGTGGCCGAGATGGACGAAGAGCAGCGCCTGCGCGACGACGTAGAACAACGCCACCCACCACACGCGGAAGCCGAGGACCATCATGGCATACACGTCCATTACTTCGCCGTGGCCCTTCAGCTCGGTCTTGAGCGCGCGGAAATCGCCCCACCCGTTGATGCCGGGCAGCAGCGCGGTGAAGTGCGCGAGGTGATAGACGATGAAGGCGAGGATCACGAGGCCGCTGACGATCATGTAGCGCGAGGCCCAGGAGGAACCATAGGCGGAGCCGCCGGCGTATTGGACCGGGCGGGCGGCCTTGGCCGTGGCCGCGAGCGAGAGCGCGCAGTAAATGTGGACGGCGACAATGACCAGCAGGCCCAGCCGCGCGCCCCAGACCAGGCCGGGTTTGCTCTTGAGGAAGTGCGCGTAGCCGTTGATCAGGTCGGGCGGGCCGAAGACCTGGAGGTTGCCGAGAAGATGCGCGACGACGAAACCGAACAGCGCGAGGCCGCTCAGCGCCATCAGATACTTCTTCCCGAGCGTGGAACGAAAGATCGATTGGGCCAGGGTCATAGGGTTGTGGCGGCGGGGTGTCTCGCCGCGGGCAGTCCGGATTCCGGGAATCCGTGGGTTGCTCTGGCCCAAGATACAATGGCTTGCCGGACGGAGCGTCAACGCCGCCGAGGCAGGTATAAGCGACCCTTGGTCGGGGGTTATGGGGACTAATCGGCCGGAAGGCCGATTCATTCGGCGTCCAGCGTTGGGAGTTCAGCGTTCGATGTTTCGGAAACTTTCAACGCTCAACTTCCAACGTTGAACATCGAACGCCGAATCAGCTCTTCGCTCCGCTCAGGATCTCGAAGGCGCGGACGGACGCGGCGGTGCGGCTCTCGACGCCGACCTTCTGGAAGACCACGCCGAGGTGCTGTTTCACCGTCTTTTCGCTCATCCCGAGAATGGTCCCGATGTCGGCGTTGCTCTTGCCCTGGGCGACCCAGAGCAGCACTTCGGCCTCGCGCGGGGTCAGGCCGAGGGCTTGGCGCAAGGGCTCGGGAGAGCTGAAGTCGGGCGTGCCGCCGGAGTGGGCCTTGGCGGCTTCGAGCGCGGCGTTGACCGCTTCGGCGCGGGCTAGGCGGGCGTGGACGGCGGCCAGCAGATCGTCGCGGGAGACGGGCTTCGTCAGATAGTCGTCGGCCCCGAAGTTCATGCCGATGCGGACGTCGGACTTGTCCGTGCGGGCGGTGAGGAAGATGAGCGGGACGGTGGCCGTCTTGGCATCGGCGCGGAGCGACTGCACGACGCCGTGGCCGTCCATCTCGGGCATCATCACGTCGCAGAGGATGAGGTCGGGCACCTTGGCGCGGGCCAGTTCGAGGCCCTTGACCCCGTTCTCGGCGGTGAGCACCTGGAAACCCTCCAGCTCCAGCATCAGGGCGAGGTTCCGGCGCATCGGGGGTTGGTCTTCGATGATCAGAATTGTCGTCATGGCGGAACGCGGTGCCGGAGACTGGCGGGCGGCGGGCGGGAGGACAAGAAATGACATGCGGACAAGATCCGGGGAGCGGTCTCCGACCAAAGTCGGATATGACGCCGGACACCGGCCGAGGCACGGTTTCGCGGTTTGAACTCGCACGAAATCCATCTGATCCGGAAGACGTTCGCCGAGGTCGAGCGCCCCACCCATGTGGCCGCGCTGATCTTCTACCGGAGGCTGTTCACGATGGCCCCGGCGTTGCGGCCGATGTTCAAGACCGGCGTGGAGGAACAGTCGCGCAAGCTGATGGAGATGCTTTCCTTCGCCGTCAGCCGCCTGGACGCGCCGGAGGTCCTGCTGCCGGAACTGGAGGCGCTCGGAGCCCGGCACGTGGGCTACGGCGTCCAGGAATTCCACTACGAGATCGTGGGCGGGGCGTTGCTGGGAATGCTCCAGGAAACCCTCGGCGAGAAGTTCACCCCCGAAGTGGCCGCCGCTTGGACCAAGCTCTACGCGCTCATCGCGGACACGATGAAGATCGGGGCGGCGAAGGCCGAGGCGGCAAGCGGGTGATGCCTGATGCCTGATGCTTGATGGCCGACGGGACTCGCGGCGAGAGCGCGGGACGATCTTCTCAACCTTCCCCGGTCGTTTCCCCAAACATCGGCAGCACCACCGTCACGGTCGTGCCTTGGCCGGGCGTGGAGTGGAAATGGATCGTGCCGAGGTGGAGTTCCACGCAGCGTTTCACGATGAGCAGGCCGAGGCCGGTGCCTTCCACCGCGCCGACATTCGATGCCCGGTGGAAGGCTTCGAAGAGCCGTTTCTGGTCGGCCTCGGGGATGCCGATGCCCCGATCCCGGATGACGAACTCCACCAGATCGTCTTTGCGGCGGACGCTGAAGTCCACCGACTGGTCGGCCGGGGAGTATTTGCAGGCGTTGGAGAGGAGGTTGGACAGGATGTGGCGGAGGACGGTGTCGTCGCTACGGGCTCCGGCGAGATCGCCGGCGGTCACGGCCAGTTGGATGCGGCTGGCCTGCCCGTTGGCCGTGCCGACCTCCTCCGTGATCCGGGAAACGACGGAGGCGAGATCGAGGGGCTTGCGCTGGAGCTGCTGTTTCCCGGCGTTGACGCGGCCCAACAGGAGGACCTGCTCCATGAGCGAGGCCATCTGCCGGGTCGAGGAATGGATGTCGGTGAGCAGTTCCGCCCGCTTCTCCGGATCGAGCCGGTCGAAGTAGGACCGGAGCAGCTCCACGGCCGACATGATGATGCCGAGTGGGGTGCGGAACTCGTGGGAGACCATCGCCACGAACCGGTCCTTCAGTTCGCCCAATTCGCGTTCTCCGGCCAGCGCCTTGCCCAGATCTTCCTTGGCCGCTTCCAGCTCTCGTGTGCGTGCGACGACGCGGGCTTCGAGGTCGGTGTTCAGCTCCTGGATCTCGGCGTGCAGGGCCTCGGCGCGGTTGCGTCCCCGCACCAACACCCAGGCCACGGCGAAGAAGGTCAGGCTCAGGGCCGTGCCGGTCAGCAGGGCGATGGAGGCGAGGTTGCTCCGGGAACCGACGGCGAAGGCCGGCAGCGAGCTGAAGCGCAGCTTCCAGAGCCGCCCGAGCGCGCTCTCCATCTCCGTGCGCTCGTAGTGGCCGTCGATGAAGACGGTCTTCTGCGCGGCGTTGGTCAGTCCTTGGAGCCGGTCGAAGCTGGCCTCCGTCACGTCGCGGATCTCCAATCGCACGAGGACGTTGGTCTCCGAGCCGACCGTTTCGCGGTAGAGATCGTCCGCGCGGAAGAGGCCGAAGACGTAGCCGCGGATCTGTTCGTTGCGCGCCGCGCCGCGCGGCTCCACCCCGCCGTGATAGACCGGATAGAAGATGACGTGCGCCCATTCCTCCCGGCCGTCCGGCCCGGTGATCTCGCGCACGCCGCCGGAGACGGTCTGGGCCGTGCGGCGCGAAATCTCCATTGCCCGAAGGTGCGACGGACTGTCGGCCAGGTCGCTGCCGATGGGATAGCGGGCGGGGCGTTGCCGGAGCGTGGCGGAATGGGTGATGCGCACGCTCTCCGCGCCGGGCCGGGCATCGCCGTAGCCGATCTCCAGCAGGTTCGGATACTGCCACGGCCAGTTCATGCTCGGCAGCCATCGGTTCCACTCCTCGGGGCTGACGTCGCCCATCGCATGGAACAGCCCCTGGAGATGCTGCACCGCCACGAGGTAGTGGTTCACCCGCGAGGCCAGCGTCTCGGTCGTGCGCCGCGTCTCGTCGTTGAAGCGCGCCTCGTCCTGTTCGCGCGCGGCCTGGCGCAGGTTGCTCCGCACGATCAGGGTGGCCGCCAATCCCAGCGCCAGCACGAACCACGCGGGCCACATCCGGTGCAGCACGGGAGAAGGCCGTGCAACGGCGGAAGAAGCGGCGGGGCGGACGGACATGCGGCGGACCCTAGCGGGACGCCCGGCCGGGCTCACCAGTTTTCGGGCCGGGTCCGACTTTTGTCGGAGCCGCCGCTCGGGCGGGCTCCGGCCGAGGTCCGATACCGCCCGAGCCCGCTCCGGCCTAAAACGGAGCCATGCAAATGAACGCGCTGTTCTCCGACGCCTCGCTGGCCCGCCGCCGGCACGATCTGCCCAGCCGGATCATCCCCCGGGTGCTGCTGCTCGCGCTCCTGATCGCCCTCTGCCTCGTCCGCCAACGCGCCGAAACCCTGGAACAGGCCCTGACTTCCCGGAACCTCCCCGTCGCCGCCGCCGCCGGCCACTGAGGCATCCGACCAAGGTCGGATGGCGTGAAAACGCCGCCGGACCTAGACACGATTCCGAAATTTCCCCGCACCAAAAACACCGCCCAGAAAACCGCCCATGAACACCATCGCCGAATCTCCGACCGCTGCCCTGAACCGGGTGACCTTAACTCCGTCGCTGGAACACCTGGCTTTCGAGGTGGGCGTGCCGGGAGATTGGCAAAAGCTGCCCCTGCCGGAGGAGGCCGTGGACTTCGAGAAGCCCACGACCTTCCTCCCGCTCGGGGTCTTCATGGCGAGCTACGGCGCGGTCATCTTCGCCGTCGCCGCCCGGCCCGTTTACGGCGAGGGCACCGTCAGCCAGTGGCTCAGCTATCTGGCCCGGGAAATGGCCTTCAGCGTGGAGGATTCCGAACCCGTCTCCTTCGGACCGCTGCGCGGCTTCCAATGCTCCGCGACCCAGGCCGCCGAGATGGGCCGGATGCGCCTGCGCGCCGTGCTCGTGGAGGACGGCGGCCGCATGATCAGCCTCACGTTGATGGCGCCCGAGGCCATCTGGCCCTCCGTGGCCGATACCCTCGACGCCATGCTCCAGTCCTTCCGCCTGCTCGACCAACGCGGTCCGACCGTGGCCGTGCTCTGAGC
>CBFGQE010000203.1:0-5939 GCA_965650815.1 uncultured bacterium | reverse complement strand
GAGAAGGAAGCCGTGGTGCCCGCGACAGGACTTGAACCTGTAAGGAGTTACCCACTAGAACCTGAATCTAGCGCGTCTGCCAATTCCGCCACGCGGGCACAGCTGGCTTCGGCCGTGACGCCGAAGGGTCGGTATTAAGGGGAGGCCGGTGCGGGGCGGCAAGCGATTTTCTTGGCCACCGCGCTCAGGATCGCAGAAAGAGTTCCGCCGCCCAGTCGGCGTAGCGCAGGCCTTGGCGGGTCAGGCGGAAGCGTTCCGGGGTCAATTCGGCGTAGCCCAGCTTCACCAGTTGCTCGATGGCTTCCGGCCATTCGGCGGCGAGATCGGCTCCGGTAGTTTGGCGAAACAATTCCAAGGGCCAGCCCGCCATCATGCGCAGGCCAAAGGCGGCGATCTCTCCGGCCCGGGCGCTGGGCGAGAGGGTTTCGGAGAATTCGATCGCGCGTTTGCCCTTCTCCAGTTGCTCACAATAGAGCGTGGTGTTGGCCCAGTTGCGGGTGCGGACGCCGCCGACATAGCCCGAAGCGGCCGGGCCCAACCCGTGGCAGGCTTGGCCGCGCCAATAGGTGACATTGTGGCGGCAGGCCCGGCGGGGCACGTCGGCATGGATCGGTGAAGGAGCCTCGTTGGCCGCTGGCGCGGGATCTTGGGCGAAGTTGGCGATCTCGTATTGATGGAAGCCGTGGGCTCCGGCGCGGTCGATCAGCTCTTCATACATGGCGGCGGCCAAGTCTTCGTCCACATCGAACTGACCGGCTTTGAGCTGTTCAAAGAGCGGGGTGTCCTCCTCGTAGATCACCTCGTAGCAGGAGAGATGTTCGCTCCCGAGGGCGATGGCTTCATCCAGCGTTTTCTTCCACAGCTCCATGGATTGGCCGGGAATGGCGAACATCAGGTCAACATTGACGTTATCGAAACCCGATTTGCGCAGGGTATCGAAGGAACGGAAGACCATGTCGCGGCTGTGGATGCGGCCCAAACGGTCGAGCAACGTCTCGTCGAGGGACTGGACGCCCATCGAGATCCGGTTCACGCCCCGGCTGCGCAGGAGCCGGGCTTTGTCCTCGGACACGGTCGCGGGATTGCATTCCACGGTCCATTCGTCGGGCTGGGACAAACCGAGACGGTCCATCGCATCGAGGACACGTTCCCACTGGGCCAAGTTGAGGAGGGACGGGGTGCCGCCGCCGAAGAAGATGGTGCGGGGGCGTAGGCTGTCGGCGACGAGTTCCAGCTCGCGGATCAGGGCGCCGACGTAGCGATTGACGATCTCGCCCTTGCTCGTTTCCGAGTAAAAGGCGCAATACTCGCACTTGTGGGCGCAGAACGGGACATGGATGTAGAGGCTGCCGACGGGCTCTGAAAACGACATCGCGGTCCGGACATTAGTCGGGACCGCGATGCTGGCTAAGGAAATTGTCCGGTTCAGGCCGAACCGGAACGGGATCAGCCCAAGGTGGAGCGGAGCACGTGCTGCGCTTTGAGACCCTTGTCGCTCTCGATCAGGTCGAAGTTGACGGTCTCGCCCTCCTTGAGGGTCTTGTATCCCTGGCCTTCAATCGACGTGTGGTGGACGAACACGTCGCGTCCGGATTCCTCCTGGACGATGAAGCCGAACCCTTTGCGATTGTCGAACCACTTTACTTTGCCGGTGGCCATACGGATGCCTCCTGAGTGCTTGTTTGGGTTGTTGCTCTGGGCAAAGAAGGGCGACGACGACCCACCTCCCTTCACGGCTTTTGCCTACGGTTTTAGGTGGACGGGTCATTTGTAGAATTCCGTTGAATTCGGTCAAGGTTGCCCTACGTCTCGGGACCGGCGGCGGTGGTGCGACGAATTGACATTTCCGGTGTTGATGGAAAGTGAGAACCGAACTTCACCGCGTTTGGAGTTCCCTATCGATGAACCATTTCCAAAAGACGAAAACACGGGCCCCACGAAAGTTTCCGCTTCGGTTGCTGTCCGGAGCGGTTGGGGTGCTGTTCCTGTGTCTCTATCCGCACACGGGAACGGCCCAGGTCGTTTCGGCTCCGGCGACCGTGAACGATCCCCGACGCGACGCGACCGTGGCGGCCGTGGAACTCACTTCGCCCAGCGTCGTGAACATCGCCACCCGCATCCGCGGCGGGGTGGTGCGACGGCGGGTCTTCGACTTCTGGCGGGGCATCATCGAGATCCCGGAGCGGTTGCGGGACCGGAACAGCGCGGGTTCGGGAGTCATCGTGGATGAGGAAGGCTATGTGCTGACCAATGTCCATGTGGTCACGGAAGAGGGAAAGGTGGTGGACGAAATCTGGGTGCAGCTCTGGGACGATTCGCCGCCGATCCGGGCGCGGGCGTTGGTGGGCGTGCCGGGCACCGATGTGGCGGTCTTGAAGCTGGAGGCCGAGCCGGGCCGGAAATTCCAGCCGATCAAAATGGCGGCGGACGACGACCTGTTGCTCGGCGAAACGGTGCTGGCCCTGGGCAATCCGCTCGGGCTCGGCAGCTCGGTCACGAAGGGGATCCTGAGCGCCAAACCGCGCCGGGCGGAGGCCACGAAGGACCGGTTGGAGATCCCCGATTGGCTCCAGATCGACGCGCCGATCAACCCCGGCAACAGCGGCGGTCCGTTGGTGAACCTGAAGGGCGAGATGATCGGCCTGAACGTGGCCATCTCCGAAGGGGGGCAGGGCATCGGGTTCGCCATTCCCGTGCGCCAGATATCCACGGCCGTGTCGGAGTGCTTCAGTCCCGAGGTGATGCACGGGCGTTGGCTGGGGCTTCGCTTCCGGCCCGCCGAAGGCAAGACCTACACCGTCAGCGCCGTGCATCCGGGCAGCCCGGCGGACAAGGCCGGACTGCGGCCCGGCGACGTGCTGACCCGCATCAACGGCGTCGAGCCCAAGAGCCGCTTCGACGCCCTGGCCATCATGGCCGCCAGCGACCAGCGGGTGCGGTTCACCCGGTTGCGGGACGGGGAATCCAGCGAGCTGACCGTGTCCTACAAGACCCTGGCCGCGCTGGTCGAAGAGAAGACCGGCATGACCGTCCGCGAGATCGACCCCAAGGTCTCCGCCGAACTCGACGTGCCGGTCGGGGCGGGACTGCTGGTCGAGGCCGTGGCGCGGGGCAGCGCCGCCGCCCAAGCGGGTGTCCGGCCGGGCTCCATCTTCGCCAACATCCTTTTGCCCGGCGAAACCCCGAAGGCCCACAAGACCGGCAACCTGCTGGCGGCCGCCTCCATCCTCTGGAACGTGCAGGCGGGGGACCGGCTGCCGATCACGGCCTATGGCCAATGGAGCCCCCGCAGCGCCTCCTACGTGCCGATGCAGTTCCTGCTGGAGTTCAAGTGAAGGCGAAAGGCCGGACCGGGAGTTTTTGTTCGCCCATGCTTCAACGCCTCCTCCACTATCCCGGTCCATTCAAGACATGGTTGCCGACGCGATGATTGAAGTCTCCGGGCTCTGCAAGAGCTATGCGGGACGCGCCGCCATCTCCGATCTCACCTTCGAGGTCGGTCGGGGGGAGATCGTGGGCTTCCTGGGCCCCAACGGCGCGGGCAAGAGCACCACCATGCGCATCCTCGCCGGCTATCTGCCCGCCACCTCCGGCACGGCGCGGGTCGCCGGCTTCGACGTTTCGCGACAGTCGCTCGAAGCGCGCCGCCGCATCGGCTACATGCCGGAGAACAACCCGCTCTATCCCGAGATGCGCGTGCGGGAATACCTCAAGTTCCGCGCCCGTCTGAAGGGCCTCGGCTGGCGGCGCTCGCGCGAACGCGTGGACACCGTCACTTCCCAGTGCGGGCTGGAGGACGTCTCCAAGAAGATCATCGGCCATCTCTCCAAGGGCTATCGCCAGCGCGTGGGCCTGGCCGACGCGCTCGTCCACGAGCCCGAGCTGATCATCCTCGACGAACCGACCAGCGGCCTCGACCCCGAGCAGCTCCGCTCCGTGCGCAAGCTCATCAAGGACCTCAAGGGCCGCCACACCGTCCTGCTCTCCACCCACATCCTTCCGGAAGTGGAACTCACCTGCGGCCGCGTGTTGATCATGCGCCAGGGCGAGATCCTCGCGGCGGACACGCCCGACGAACTGCGGCGCAGGCTCCACTCCGGCCAGGAAGTGGTGGCCGAGATCGCCGCTCCGCTCCACGAGGTGCGCGACGCGCTGGAGCTGCTGCCCGAGGTGGAGGACTTCGACGTGGCGGAGGCCGACGGGGCCTACGTCCGCTGCACGCTCCGTCCCCGCGACGGCGCGGATCTGCGCCCGCTCATCTTCGACACGGCCAAGGACCGGGGCTGGCGGCTGCGCGAGCTTTCGCGCACGCAGTTCAGCCTGGAAGACATCTACCTGCGCGTGACCCGCCGTCCGAACGAGGAGGAGATTCTCTGATGCGCGCCTACTTCACCCTGCTGCGCCGGGAGCTGGGCGCCTACTTCGTCTCCTTCACCGGCTATCTGATCATCGGGCTCGCGCTGCTGACCATGGGGATGAGCCTCGCCGGGATCATCCGACAGATCGCCGGCATCTCCACACCGTTGCCGCTGTCCGAGCTGTTCTTCATCACCCAGCATTTCTGGACCATCCAGCTGCTGACCGCCCCGATCATCACCATGCGGCTCTTCGCGCTGGAGAAATCCACGGGCACCTTCGAGACGCTGATGACGGCGCCCGTCTCGGATCTCCAGGTGGTGCTGGCGAAGTTCAGCGCCGCCCTGGCGTTCTACCTGGTGATGTGGCTGCCGTTCCTCGGCACGATGTTCCTGCTGCGCCGCTACTCGAACGATCCGGCGGCGGTCGATGCCGGGGCGATGGCCTGCACCTACCTGGGCATCGCGCTGCTGGGCTGCTTCCTCATGTCGTTCGGCTGCCTCGCTTCGGCCATGACGCGGAACCAGATCGTGGCGGCGATGACGACGTTCGTCTTCGTGATGGGCTTCTTCATCCTCAGCTCGCTCTCGGAGTCGCTCGCCGCCGCCGGCACGTGGGTGGCCACGCTGCTGCGGCAGTTGAGCCTGGTGGACCACATGCAGGAATTCGCCGTCGGCATCGTGGATTCGCGCTGGGTCACGTTCTACGTGTCCAGCACCGTGTTGTTCCTGTTCCTCACCCACCGCGTCGTCGAGAGCCGCCGCTGGAAATAGCATGTCGGACACGCCTCCAGATTCCCCCAGCTTCTCCCGTGGCGGCCGCTTCGGGCAGGCGCTGAACTCCGTCGTCGGCATCGCCTGCCTGCTGGCGATCGTCGTCATGGTGAACTACCTCGGCATCGGCTGGTATCAGCGCTGGGACTGGTCCAAGTCCGGCCGTTTCGCGCTGTCGCCCATGACCGAGCGCCTGCTCCAGACCATCACCAACGAGGTGGACGTCGTGGTCTGCTTCGACCCCCGCGAGAACGAGGAGGTTTACGGCTGGACCAAGTCGTTGCTGGAGCAATACGCCCACCGCAACCACCGCATCCGCCTTTCCTTCATCGACACCGCGCGCGCGCCCGGCCAGGCCGCGCAGGTCATCGCCACCAACGAGCTGACCACGCTCAAGGCGAAGGACTTCATCGTCTTCAACTCCGGCGGCCACCGCCAGGTCGTCTTCGCCAACGAGCTGTCGGACCGCGACCAGGGCACCATGCGGGAGGACGGCCAACTGGAGTTCAAGCGCATCGCCTTCCGCGGCGAGCAGGCCTTCACCTCGAAGCTCCTCGCCGTGACCCATCCGCGCCAGCAGAAGGCCTACTTCGTCACCGGCCACAACGAGCTGGACCCCGGGGCCTCGGGCGACAACGGCTACGGCGTGTTCGCCGCGATGCTGAAGAACGAGTGCAACGTGGACTGGGCCAAGGTCAACCTGCGCGGGACGAACGATCTGTCCGACGCCGCGTTGCTGATCTTCGCCGGGCCCAGCCAGGTGCGGTTCGAGGAGGAAGAACTGGTGAAGCTGCACCGCTATCTGCGCCA
>CBFGQE010000202.1:0-5974 GCA_965650815.1 uncultured bacterium | reverse complement strand
GCCGGTTTGGCCATCGCGGGCATCCACTGGGTGCTCGTCAAAACCGAGGGAATGCACCTGACCCATCCCGACGCCGCGATCCGCGCCCGCACCGCCCGTTACTTCGTCGATCTCGTGGACTTCTGCGCCGATCTCGGCGGCAGGACCATCGTCGTCGGTTCTCCGAAACAGCGTCAGGTGATGCCCGGCGTGTCGTTCGAGCAGGCGTGGACCTGGGCCACCGAAAGTGTTCGCGACGCGGTGAAGCGCGCCGAGGATCGGAGCGTGACGCTCTGCTTCGAACCGTTGTCGCCGGTGGAGACGAACTTCATCAACTCCGCCGCCGAAGGCATCCGCTTTGCCCGGCAATTCGCGAGCCCGGCCATGAAGATCATCCTCGACGTGAAAGCCATGTGCGCCGAGCCCAAGCCCATGCCGCAGATCATCCGCGAATCGGCCGGCGAGTTCGCCTACTTCCACGCCAACGACCGCAACTTGAAAGGCCCGGGCTTCGGCGACGTGGACTTCGCGCCCGTCGCCGCCGCGCTGCGCGAAGTCGGCTACGACGGCACCGTGTCGGTCGAGGTCTTCAAGTTCGAGGAGGGGGCGGAAGCCATCGCCTCCCGCAGCCTCGCGCATTTGCGGAAAGCCTTTGGAACGGCCCGGTGAAGCGATGGACAGCGCCGGGGCTTCGTCCTAGGTTCGCCGCGTGTTCCTCCTCCGTAGCTGTTTGATGGCGGTGGCCTGGGTGGTTCTGGCAAGCCCTGTGGCGGCATGGGCGCAGCAGTCTCCTTGGCGCAGGCTCGACCTCGGTTCCGCCGCCGCCGCTTCGGGCTCCCCGCGCACCTGCGTGGTGGCGTGTCCGGCCGACACCAACATCTTTCTCGCGGCTTTTGAGCGGGGCGGTGTGCACCGCTCGATCGATGGAGGCGTCACGTGGACCCCGGCCCTAGCGGGATGGAATGCGCCGGGCGCCTCGGGCTTCGTTTTCGACCCGGTGAATCCCCGCCGCGTGCTGGGACTGGGCTCCGGCGGGCCGGAGACCGTGCGGGGCCACGGCCTCTACGAGTCGCTCGATGCCGGGGCCACCTGGCGGCAGATCCACGTCTCCTCGACGCCGTTCGGTGGCCAACTGGTGCTGGACCCCGCCTCGTTCGACCGCGGCCGCCAAGGCTGCCAGCGCCTGTGGCTGGTGGACCGGGCCACGGGACAGCTGCGCCGCTCGGTGGACGGCGGACGCACTTGGCGCGGGCTCGATTCCACCATCGGCAACGACCATGTCGTCCCCGCGCCGCACGGCGAGTTCCTCTATCTGGGCTGCGCGGGCGCGCGCAACAACGGCGTCCTGCGGAGCAGCGACGGCGGCAACGATTTCTACCACGAGTTCCGCCCGCCGGTCTCCGCGCTCGCCGTTTCCGCGAACCGGCCCAACGCCGTGTGGGCCATCCACGGGCAAAACCTCTCCCGTTCGTTGAACAGCGCCAATGGATTCACCCTGCTTTCCGCCACGTCGCTGCCGCGCGAGGTCGCGCACTGGCAGGGGTTGACCGTCTCGCCGCTGGACGCGCGGCGGATGATGGTCGCCGCGCGAGACGGGCGCGCCTGGTTCTCGCTGGACGGCGGACTGGCATGGCAGCCGTTGCCCGGAGTCTCGGTCTCCGGCGGCGAACATGATCCCACCTTGAGCCGCAGCTGGGGCTGGTTCTCCGACGGTTCGGTCTGGCTGTCGGGCGGCGACGGCGTGTGGGTCGGCTCGCTGGACCGGGTCGTCTTCGCCTGGCGCTCCGGGCCCGCGCCCCAGGCTGCTTTTGGCGGCACCTTCCAGTTCGCGGCCGGGACGGACTCCGTGCTGCTGCCGCTCAAGAAGGCCCAGGCCGCCTACACGCCCGACGCCGGGGTTTCGTGGGAACTGCGCACTTTGGACGCCCACAACGCGGAGGGCGGCGCAGCGGCGGCGCTCGCGGTGGACCACCAGCGGTTCTTCATCGGCCATGCCATCGGGCACGGTCCCCGTCGGCTGCTGGTGTCGGCCAATTCGGGCGCGGGCTGGTCCCCCGCCCGGCATCCGGGCCGCCGAACCGTCGGCTGGAGGGCGGGCGACGTCATCCTCAGCCATCCCACGAACTCCGCGTATCTCTTCGCCCCCGGCTGGCGGAGCCTCGACGGCGGCGCGACTTGGCACGCCACACCCAGTTGCGACGTCGTCTATACCATCGGCGGCCAAGCCCCGTATCAGCTCGTCGGACGGCTCGACAAGAACGTGATGATCTCGACGAATCTCGGCGATTCCTGGCTGAGCTTCACCCCCAGCTTCGGCGGTTTCACCGACGTGGCCCTCGACCAGTCCGCCTCGCGCGGCTACTTCGCGGCCGAAGGCACGGTCAAAACCTTCCAGTCGGGCCAATGGACCGCCATGCCCATCCCGACCGACCAGTTCCGCGAGCGCAACATCCGCACCGTCGCGATCGATCCCGCCGACGCACGCATCATCTACGCCGGAGGCCGCGCCAAGGACTACCTGACCAGCGTGCCGGTCGTCCGTTCCCTGGATGGTGGCCGCTCTTGGCACGGACTCGTGTCCAACGCTCCGCAGGGCCCGACCGACGGGCCGCGCGAAGTGGTCTGGATGCGGGTCCATCCCAAGACCCGCGAACTCTGGGTCTCGACCGATGGCTTCGGATTGTGGGTGGCGTCGCCTCCGCAATGACCGCTCAGCCGAAAGGATGAGCAGGGGCGCGGACGTTGACCGCCGACGCTGCTCTTCCGTTGTCTCGCCCCGGTTCTAACGCGGCCGGATGAGGATCTCCTCCACCACGGCGCGCGGCGGCAGGTTGACCGCGAGCAGGACGCACGCGGCGATGTCCTCCGGTTGGAGCATCTTCTCGCGGGCTTCCGGCGGCGGGGGCGAGGGGCGCTTGTCCAACAGCGGCGTGGCGATGTCGCCCGGCAACAGCGCGCAGGCGCGGACGCCATTGCCGCGCTCCTCGGCGTTGATCGCCTGCGTGAGCCCGACCAAGCCGGCCTTGGACATCGAGTAGCTCGGCCCGGCCTTGGGGCTGGCCTGCTTGGCCGCGTCGGAGACGATGTTGATGATCGTGCCGGTTTTGCGCTGGCGCATCTGCGGGAGGAACGCCTGCGCGACGTAGTAGGGACCGTGGAGGTTCGTGGCGATGACGCGCTCGTAGTCGGCGGCGGAAAGCTCGGCCAAGCTGCGGCGTGGAATGTTCGTGCCGGCGGCGTTCACCAGCACCTCCACGGGACCGAGCTGTTCCAGGATGGCCTTGCCCGTGGCGGCGACTTCGGCGGGATTTCCCACGTCGCAGACGAAGGGCTTGATGCAGTCGGACAGGTCGCCGGCGGGACGGATGGTTTCCTCCAGCGTCTCCGGGCGGCGGGCGATGGCGGCGACGGTCCAGCCCTGTTGCGCGAGGGCCCAGCACACGGCCTGGCCGACGCCGCTGCCCGCTCCGGTGACGACGGCGATCTTCTTCGGGGAAGGGTTCATGGGCGGGAGTGATAGCGGTGGAGAAGCCGTGGGGCCAGCGGGATTCAGGGCAAAATCCGTGGGCTCAAATCGCTTTTGATTCCCGAATCGCCCTTGCTAGCTTCCGCGCCAACGACCATCGCGTCGTGCTCCCCGAACAACCCAGACCACTGCCATGAGCCACAAATGGAAATTCTTCCGCGCGGGCGGATTCGACCAGGTCCAGCTCGATTCCGGCGCCGACCTGATGAACCTCGACCAGCTCGACCAGAAGCTCTGGGTCGCGCTGGCCTGCCCGACCACGGGCCTTGAGTTCGACTCCAGGACGCTCGCGCTGATCGACACCGACAACGACGGCCGCGTGCGCGTGCCCGAGATCATCGCCGCCATCAAGTGGGCCGGGTCCATTTTGAAGAGCGCCGACCAGCTCATTCCCGGCGGGCCCTCGCTGCCCCTCTCCGCCATCAACGACGCCACGCCCGAAGGCAAGGCGCTGCTCGCCTCCGCCAAACGCATCCTCGGCAACATCGGCAAGGGCGACGCCCCGGCGTTGACCGTCGAGGACGCGGCCGATGCGAAGAAGATCTTCGCCGGGACCAACTTCAACGGCGACGGCGTCATCACCGCCCTCTCCACGGGCGACGCCGCGCTCCAGCAGGTCATCGCCGACATCGCCGCCTGCTTCGGCGCCGAGCCCGACCGCAGCGGCCAGAACGGCATCACCCAGGCGAAGATCGACGCCTTCTTCACCGACGCGGCCGCCCATGTGGGCTGGGCCAAGAAGCCCGCCGCCGATGCCGCCGCCTCGCCGCTCGGCGACAAGACCGCCGCTGCCAGCGCCGCCATCCAGGCCGTGCAGGCCAAGGTGGACGACTACTTCGGCCGTTGCCGCCTCGCCGCCTTCGATTCCCGCGCCCAGGCGCTCTTGAACCGCAAGGAGGAGGAATACCTCGCCGTCGCGGCCAAGGACCTTTCCATCAGCGCCGCCGAGGTCGCCGGGTTCCCCTTGGCCAAGGTCGCCCCGAACCAGCCGCTGCCGCTCAACGGCGGATTGAACCCCGCGTGGGCCGACGCCGTCGCCGCGCTCGTGGCCAATGCCGTGACGCCGATCCTCGGCACGCGCGACGCCTTGAGCGAAGCCGACTGGGCCGCGCTCAAGGCCAAGGTCGCGCCCTTCAATGCATGGCAGGCGGCCAAGGTCGGCGCATCCGTCGAGAAGCTCGGTCTGGCCCGCTTGGAAGCCATCCTCGGCTCCAAGGCCAAGGAGGAACTGACGGCGCTCATCGCGAAGGATCTCGCGGTCAAACCCGAGGCCGACTCCATCGCCAACGTCGAGAAGCTGGCCCGCTACCACCGCGACCTGCACCGGCTCTGCACGAACTTCGTGAACTTCGCCGACTTCTACGACGGCGGCGACGCGGCCATCTTCCAGGTCGGAACGCTCTACCTCGACCAGCGGAGCTGCACCCTCTGCGTCTCGGTGGCCGATGCGGGCAAGCACGCCACGATGGCCGGATTGGCCGGTGCCTACCTCGCCTACGTGGACTGCACCCGCAAGGTCTCCGGCGAGAAGCTCAGCATCGTCGCCATCTTCTCCCAGGGCGACGACGACAACCTGATGGTCGGCCGCAACGGCCTCTTCTACGACCGCAAGGGCCGCGACTTCGACGCGACCATCACCAAGATCGTCTCCAACCCCATCAGCCTCCGGCAGGCCTTCTGGGCGCCCTACAAGAAGTTCGTCCGGCTCATCGAGGAACAGGTGACGAAGCGCGCCGCCGCCGCGGATGCGGAAGCCAATGCCAAGCTGGCCGCCGCCGCAGAGAGCACGGCGAACGCCGACAAGTCGGCGGCGGCTGCCAAGCCGCCCGAGAAGAAGAAGGTGGACGTCGGCGCGGTCGCCGCGATGGGTGTGGCCTTCGGCGCTATCGGTGGGTTCTTCACCGCAGTCGCCACCGGAGTGTCCACGGCCTTCGCCGACTACGGCCCGATGGCCATCATCGCCATCATCGTGGGGATCATGGCGCTCATCTCGGGACCCTCGATGATCCTCGCCTTCATCAAGCTCCGGAAACGCAACCTCGGCCCCATCCTCGACGCCAACGGCTGGGCCGTGAACGCCGCCGCCAAGATCAACGTGCCCTTCGGCACCACCCTCACCGGCATCGCGAAGCTCCCGCCGGGATCAAGCCGCGATCTAACCGACCGCTACGCCGAGAAGAGCTTCCCGTGGAAACGCTGGGTCGCGCTGCTGCTCGTGCTCTACGTCGGCTACAAGTGGTATGTCGGCGCGCTGGACTCCAAGCTGCCCGGCCCCATCAAGAGCACCAGGGTCATGGGCACGAACGCGCCTGCCTACAAGGCCGAGCCCGCACCGACTGCTCCAGCCCCTGCGGCCATCGCAACCAACGCCCCTGCCGCGACGCCTTGAGGCGGGCCGATGCACCCAAGGCGGACCCCTTCGGGTCCGCCTTGTTTGTCTAAACTTCCCGGACGAAAAAGAAGGCGAAG
>CBFGQE010000201.1:0-5989 GCA_965650815.1 uncultured bacterium | reverse complement strand
TCGAAAAAAACAACGGGGGCCGGATCGTCCGAACGGGGAGGGCATCCGTCTGGCGGTCGGCGGAGCGATGCTCCGCGCTCCGGGCATTCCCGACCGCCTCACGCCCCAAGCTTCGCGATGCGGGCCTTGAGCTTCTTGGCGATCTCGGCCTGGCGCTCGGGGGACTCGATCTTCCGGCCGTCGGCTTCGGTCACGTAGAAGCTGTCGATGGCCGCGCCCTTCTCGGTGCAGATCTTCGCGAGGGAGATGTCGAGGTCGAGGTCGTTGAGGGTCTGCGAAATGAAGTAGAGCAAGCGGATGCGGTCCTCGGTCTCGATGTCGATGATGGTGCGCGAACCGGAGGTTTCGTTGTCGAAGGAGACCTTGGTCTGGATGCGTTCGACGGCCTGCTTGCGGTAGGGCGAGCGCGGGAGCTTGCCCTTCATGATGATGTCGTGCAGGTCCACGCCCTCGTCGGTCAACGCGCGGGTGAGCAACGCCTCGAAGCGCTCCTTCTCCTCGCGCTTGGCCAGCAGGCCGGTGCGGGCGTCGGTGACGAAGAACTCGTCGAGCACCACGCCGTCGGTGCGGGAATAGATCTCGGCCCCGAGGATGTTGAAGCCGGAGGCGGCGAGGGCGCCGCAGATCTTGCTGAAGAGCCCCGCGCGGTCCCAGGTGCAGATGTGGACCTCGGTGTAGCCGCGATCGGCCTCGTTGCGCCAGTCCACCACGGGCGTCAGCGCCTCGTCGCCGTCGTCGATCTGCCGGTGCATGAAGCGGTGGACGAGCGCCAGGTGGCCGATGATCTCGCGGGGCGAATGGATGGAGAAGTAGCGCGAGGGGAGGTTGCGGAAGTGCGCCTCGATCTCCTCGGGATGGAAGGTGCGGGGCGATTGGCGGCGGATCTCCTCCAGGAGGATCTCGCGCTGGCGTTCCTCGGCGCGGATGAACTCGGTGCCCTCGACGAGGACCTGGCGCGCGCGGCGATACAGGCTCCAGAGGAGCGAGTCCTTGAAGCTGTTCCAGAGGTTGTCGCTCGTGCCCATCGAGTCGGCGAAGGTGTGGAGCGTCAACATGTCGAGGGTGTCGGCGCTCTGGACCTGCTCGGCCACGTGGCGGATGACGGCGGGGTCTTCGAGGTCGCGCCGCTGGGAGACCTGCACGAGCAGCAGGTGCAGCTCGATGATGAGGCGGAGCTGGTGCGTGGCCGCGCCGTCGAGGCCGAGGCGTTCGCCGACCTTGATCGCGAGCTCGCCGCCGATGATCTCGTGTTTGCCGCTGCGGAAGGCCTTGCCGGAATCGTGCAGCAGCAGCGCGAGGTAGAGCAGCCACGGGCGCTCCACGCCGAGAAACGTCTCGCGATAGTTGGAGTAGGGCGCCTCCTTCGCCTCCCAGACCCGGTCGAGCTTGCCGAGGCAGACGAGCGTGTGTTCGTCGGCGGCGTATTGGTGGTAGAACTCGTGCTGGACGAGGCAGGTCAACGCGCCGAATTCCGGCATGAATTTCCCGAGGAACCCGACCTCGTGCATCATGCGCAGGATGGGCGCGACGTTGCCGCGATGGTTCAGGATCTCGATGAAGGTCTCGCGCACGTGCTCGTCGGCCTTGAACGCGCGGTCCACCAGCCGCAGGTCGCCGCGGATGAGCTGCGCCAGCTCCGCGCTGAGCCGCAGGCCGCGCGTCTGGGCGTGGAGGAAAGAGCGCATCATGCGCCGGGGCTGCTCCTTGAAGACGCGGTTCGAGCCCGGATAGATCGCGCCGTCGAGGAACTTGAAGCCATCCACCAGGTGCTCGCGCTGCACGCGGCGGCGCTGTTCGAGGAGGCTGCGGACCTTGGGCAACAGCCCCTTCTCCGGCAGCGTCAACACGAGCCGCTGCTCGAGCGTGCGCGAGATGAGGTCGATGTTCCGCACGGCGAGGTAGTAGTCCCGCATGAAGACTTCCAAGCGCTTCTCGGGCGAACGATCGGTGTAGCCGAGGCCGGTGGCCACGGCGGGCTGCACGCTGCGCACCAGCACGTCGCCGCTGCGGCCCAGCGCGTAGTGCAGCTCGTTGCGGGTGCGGAGCAGGAAGTCGTAGGCCGCCTCCAGCTGCTTGCGCTCGGCGGCGGTGATCATCTCCTTCTCCTCCAGCGCCTCCAGCGAGCGGGTGCGCAGACGGAAGAAGGACATCCAGACGAGGTTCTGGTAGTCGCGCAGGCCGCCGCAGCCGTTCTTGATGTTCGGCTCCTGCATCATGGGAAGGTCGCCGTGCTTCGAGCGGCGCGACGTCTGGTCCTCGATGCGCGCCGCGAGGTAGCGCGCTTCGTGGCCGACCACGCACTTCGCCACGAGGGCGCGCTGCAACTCCTTGAAGAGCTTTTCGCTGCCGAGGATGAGCCGCGCCTCGATCAGCGACGTCTTGGACTGCATGTCCTGGTTCGCCACCTCCACGCAGTCCGCCACGCTGCGCACGCTGTGGCCGACCTTCAGGCCGATGTCCCAGAGCGTGTAGAGCAGGCCGTCCACCAGAGCCGTCATCTCGGGCGTGGGCTTGCCCCGGTTCACGAGTTGCCCGTCGTGGAGGAAGAGAATGTCGATGTCGCTGAAGGGATTCAGCTCGGCGCGTCCATAGCCGCCGATGGCCACAAGGGCGAAGCCGCCGACCTTGTGCCCCGGGATGTCCGGGCTGGTGGCGATGACGGCCTTGAGAATGTGCTTCAGGAGCTCGTCGAGGATCGTGGCGCGCGCCTGGCAGATCTCGCGGCCCGAAACTCCGGCCCGGTGCTGGATCTTGAGCCGGTGGGTCTCGACCTTGAGGAAGTTGCGGTAGCGGGGGAGTTCCTGGGCGGGAAGGCGGTTGGCCGGAAGTTCCAAGCGCTCATCGGCGCTGGCCCGGATCTTTTCCAACAATGTCGGCATCTCGGGACAGCCTAACTAAACAGCGCAATTGAAGTCAGCATCCGTTCGCAACTGCCTCTCTTGGAAACACTGGCAACTCGCCGCCGCAACCCCGCTTTGACCAACTTCAAGGCACTTATTCAGCCGACATTCGTGCTACAACGCGGTAAAATTTCCATTTTTGGGGCAGAATTGTCTTTCCTTGTGACAAAGCCGGGAGCATATCCGACTACGAACCCCCGGGATGTGTTGAGGGCTCGTCGTTCCTACAATCCAAAGACTGTAAGCTATGAAGAAATCCTACCCAGTGGGGGTGGGAAGTTTGGGACTCGTCGTATGCTGCCAGCTTCTCGCCCAATCGTCCTTCGGTGCGCTCGGCTTTGTGTCCGACCGCACGACCATCACGCCGAACCAGACCATTGATTGGTCCGACTTCGGCGTGGAATACGACATCCTCGGCGCGCCGTTCTCCGGGGATACCAGTGAAGGTCTCGACTTCACCGTCTCTCGGCCAGCCCCGGCCAATACCTTGAGCCTGCTCGACCAATCCTCCGGCTGGCTGGGCAATTTCACCTCCGGCGAAACGCTCCTGACGACCGACTATTGGCCCGGGCCGCTCGAGATCGAGTTCGAGGCCCCGATCCAGGGCATCGCTTTCCAGATCCAGAGCGATCTCTACGGCGACTTCAGCGGCGTGATCGAGGCCTTCGACAGCCTCGGAAATTCGCTGGGCTTCTTCGATTTCGACGGCGTTTCGACCGACGACGCGGACGGCTCCGCCATCACCATCGGCGTGTTGAGCGACGTGCAGGACATCGCCTCCATCACCGTGGACGTCGATGCCGGGCTGCTCGACACCTTCGCCATCAACCACGCCAGCGTGTTCGGGCCCATCCCGCCACCTCCGCCGGAAGTTCCCGAAGCCAGCACCTGGGCCAGCGCCGGCCTGCTCGGCGGCATCGTCGCGCTCTGGCTCCGCCGCCAGCGTTCCCTCGGCACGGCCCAACCCTGAACCGAACCCAAAGAGAAAGGACACCTATGAAACTCTCCTGCCTGTTCCGTTCGGTCCTCGCCGCCTGCACGCTGGCCCTCGGCCTTTCCAGCGCCCGCGCCGCCAACCTCGACTCCAAGGGCACCGAGTTCTGGCTCGGCTTCCCGGAGCAGCTCTCGGTCGATGCCAACAACCTGAAGCTCTTCATCACCGGCGATGAGAACACCAGCGGCACGGTGACCATCCCGGGGCTGGGATTCTCGACGAACTTCAACGTCGTGGCCGGCACCGTCACCACGGTCAGCCTGCCCGCCGCGGCCCAGATCAGCGGTTCCGACACCATCTCCACCAAAGGCGTGCGGGTGGTGGCGCAAAAGGAAGTCACCGTTTACGGCATCAACCGGTTCCAGTTCACCACGGACGCCTATCTGGGCCTGCCCTTGGACATCCTTGGCACCAAATACATCGTGCTGGCCTACGAGAACGTGAACGTCGTCAACGCCAGCCAGTTCGCCATCGTGGCGACGGAAGACGCGACCACCGTGACGATCACGCCGAAGGTGACCACCGGGGCGCGGCCGGGCGGCGTTCCCTACAACATCGTGATGAACAAGGGGCAGACCTACCTGCTGCGCAACACCGGCAACTACAATGCGGTCACCCCCTCGGACGTCACGGGAACCACCATCCTGAGCACCAAACCCGTCGCGGTCTTTGGCGGCCATCAATGCGCCAACATCCCGGTCGGATTCTTCGCCTGCGACCACATCGTGGAGCAGTTGCCGCCGGAGGATTCCTGGGGACGGAACTTCCTCACCGTGCCGCTGGGCACCCGCACCGGGGCCGACACCTTCCGGGTCATCGCGAGCGACAACGGCACCACCGTCACCACCAATGGCGTCGTCGTCGCGGTGCTGAACCGGGGCCAGTTCAAGGAATTCAGGCTCACCACGCGCAGCGTCGTTTCGGCGGACAAGCCGGTGCTCCTGTCGCAATACTCCAACAGCTCGAGCTTCGACAACGTGACGTCGGACCCGTTCATGATGCTCATTCCGCCGTTCGAGCAGTTCCTCGCCTCCTACACCGTCACCACGCCGGCTTCCGGCTTCCGCACCAATCTGGTCAACGTGGTCGCGCCCAACTCCGTCGTCGGCTCGCTGACGCTGGACGGCAATCCGGTCCCGGCCGGCCTGTTCCAGGCCATCGGAGCCAGCGGCTATTCCGGAGCCCAAGTGCCCGTCACCCTCGGCGGACACACCTTCAGCGCCACCCTGCCCTTCGGCGTGTTCAGCTACGGCTACGACTCGTTCGACTCCTACGGCTATCCGGGCGGCCTGGCCCTCGGCCAAGTCGCGCGGGTGGACAAGCTCACGCTCACTCCGCCCACGGACTCGAACGACGTCGGCGAAACCGCCTGCGTCACCGCGCTCGTCACCGACAACCTCGACGTCCCGCTCGTGGGCGTGCGCGTGGACTTCGAGATCACCGGCGTGCATCCGACCAATTCCTTCGCCTTCACCGGCGCGGACGGAAAAGCGGTCTTCTGCTACACCGGCATCAACGTGGGCGACGACACCATCGTCGGCTCTGCCGTTGGCCTCAGCGCCACCGTCACCAAGGAATGGACGCCCGCGCAGGCCGGCAGCCCGCCCACGGTCTCGTGCAGCTCCCAACCTATCGCCTCCGGCGCCATCTACACGGTCTCCGCCACCGACGATCTCGACCCCGCGCCGAAGATCTACGTGACCGACTCCGTGACCTTGGTGAAGTTCGGCCCCTACCCCAGCGGCTCGACCTTCGTCATCCGGAAGAACCCGACCCGCACGCCGTTCGCGAAGCCCGGCCCAGCGCCCTACACCGCGTCCATCAGCGTGAAGGGCAACGCGCTCTTCTCCGCCAAGGACAGCGACGGCCTCGAATCCATCCCCGGCGCTTGCCGCTGAGTCGAAGTTTCCCTCCATACCCCGCTCGGTCTCGCGACCGGGCGGGATCTTTTCTCGTCGGCGAATCCGCCTCAACCACCCAGCGCCATTGTCACGCCCACCAGAGCCACGCCGACCACCACCATTACCAGGCCCGTCCGCACCGGCGGCAACCCCGCGTGTTTGCCGAGCGCCCGTCCCGCCATGAAGAGCAGCGC
>CBFGQE010000200.1:0-6025 GCA_965650815.1 uncultured bacterium | reverse complement strand
ATGATGCCGTTGTCGTATTCGTCCACCTCGGCCACGAAGTGACGGCGGATGTCCTTCTCGAAATAGCGGCGATGGATGACGTGGATGCGTTCTCCGGGTCTCAGCATAACGGCGGTGCTCGGGTTGGGCCGGATCGGCAAGCCTGCTCCGCAGCGCGCGCTGCGCGGCACATTTGCCTTCCGACGGATTCGGGCCGTAGAGTGGCGGCCCATGACGACCGTGGCAATCCGTTTGGCGCTCATCGCCTTGGCCGGAACCTTTCCTTTTTTGGCCCGACCGGTGGCGGCGCAGGCGTTGCCACCGGTGGGCGAGGTCTATGAACTGCTCCAGAAGAAGCCTCCGGGCCTGAGCGCCGAGGAGCTGAACCGGGCGGCTTTGGCCGGGCTGGTGCGGGAACTGGACGGACGGTTGGCCGTGCCCGGCATGGAGCTGGACGCCGCGAAAGGATCGGCCATCGCTAAGGCGCAACCGATCGATCCGGGATTTGCCTGGGTGCGCTTGGCGCGAATCGACAGCGGGACGCCGGCGGCGTTCGACGAAGCGGTTTCGACCGTGTTGTCCGCGACGAATCCGGTGCGCGGGCTGGTGTTGGACCTGCGGGAAACCGATGGCCGGGATTACGCCGCCGCCGGTGAGTTGGCCTCCCGTTTTTTCGCCGAAGACCGCCCGTTGTTGGCCTGGAGCGGCGGCAAAGCCGCATCGGCCGCGAAGACCAACGCGCTGCTTGTCCCCGTTTCCATCTTGGTGAACGCCCGCACGCGCGGAGCGGCCGAAGCCTTGGCTGCCGTGTTGCGCCGGGGCCACGTGGGACTCGTGCTGGGCGAAGCCACCAGCGGTCAGGCACGGGTGATGGAGGAGCGGAAGCTGCCCTCCGGCGCATCGGTCTGGGTGGCGGGCGACGCGGTGGAGCTGGCCAATGGCGAGCTGCTGGAGAAGCCGTTGACGCCCGACATCGCCGTGCCGGTGGAGCGCGCCCAGGAAAAGCTCTGGCTGGAAGATCCGTTTCTGGCCCAAGGCAGCTTGAGCGGCACGAGCACCAATGGTTCCCGCCCCCGTCGGCGCATGAACGAGGCGGCCCTGGTCCGGCAGCGGGAGAACGGTTCCGCCGGTGAGACGGCGGATCGCGGACTGGACAGCCTTTGGGAACTGCCGCCATCGGCCACGTTGCAGGACCCGGCCTTGGCCCGGGCACTGGACCTGATCAAGGGCCTGGCGGTGATCCGGCCCCGCCGAAACGGCTGAGGCCGGGATTTCAAAATTGACGCTCCGGAACGATGCCCGCACCGTCGCGGCTCTTGTTCGTCGGATTGGAATGAAGACCATCCTCTTTGTCTGCACCGGGAATATCTGCCGCAGCCCCATGGCCGAGGGGCTTTTCCGCCATGCCGTGAAGGACCGGGGCGACTACCGCGTGCTCTCCGCCGGCGTCGGCGCGATCGACGGGCAGGCCCCCAGCGCCAACGCCGTCCGCGCGATGCGCGACCTCGGCATCGACATCTCCAAGCAGCGCAGCCGGATGCTGACGGCCGAACTCGTGGAACAGGCGGATCTCATCCTCGGGATGACCCACAACCACATCGAGTCGATCAATCTTCTCTACCCCCAGGCGGCGGAGAAGGCGTTCCTGCTGCGGGAGTTCGACGATTCCCTCGACTACTTCGAGAAGGACATCAGCGATCCGATCGGCGGTCCGCTGGAGGTCTATACCCATTGCCGCGACGAGATCGCCAAGGGCATCGCCCATGTCCTGGAATTCATCGAGCAGAGCCGCCGCCGGGTGGTGCTTTCCGTGGGCTGCGACCACGGCGGGCTCCAGGTGAAGGAGGCGCTGAGGAAGCATTTCCAGAACATCGGCGTCAGCTTTGCCGACCACGGCACCCACAACACGGAGTCCACGGACTATCCCGACTACGCGCAGATGGTGGCCAACGACGTGGTCAGCGGCAAAGCCGAGCTCGGCCTGCTCGTCTGCACCTCCGGCGTCGGCATGAGCATCGCGGCCAACAAGGTGCCCGGCGCCCGCGCCGCCCTCGTCTTCAACGAGGAGATGGCCCGCCTCTGCCGCGAGCACAACGACGCCAACATCCTTTGCCTCGGACAGAAACAAACCCCGCCCGACCAGGCGGTGAAGATCGTCGAAGCCTTCCTTTCAGCCCATTTCGCCGGCGGCCGGCATGAGCGCCGCGTTCGTAAGATGGAAAATCCCGTGACCCCAGCCCACCTCCGCCTCCGCTCCGTTGATCCCGAAATCGCCGACGTCATCGCCCTCGAGCGCCAGCGCCAGCAGGAGAACATCGAGCTCATCGCCTCCGAAAACTTCACCAGCCCGGCCATCATGGAGGTCCAGGGCAGCGTGTTGACCAACAAATACGCCGAGGGCTACCCCAAGAAGCGCTGGTATGGCGGCTGTGAAAACGTCGATGTGGCCGAACAGCTCGCCATCGACCGCGCCAAGCAGCTCTTCGGCGCGGACCACGCCAACGTCCAGCCGCACTCCGGCTCCGGCGCGAACATGGCGGTCTATTTCTCCTGCCTGAAGCCCGGCGACAAGCTGCTGACGATGGACCTGTCCCACGGCGGCCATCTGACCCACGGCAACAAGGCCAACTTCTCCGGGAAGTTCTTCGAGATCGTCCACTACGGCGTCCGCAAGGAAGACGAGCGGATCGACTACGACCAGCTCGCCCAGATGGCCCGCGAGCACCGGCCGAAGATGATCACCGTCGGCGCTTCCGCCTACCCGCGCGTCATCGACTTCCAGCGCATGAGCGAGATCGCCAAGGAAGTGGGCGCGCTCATGTTGGCCGACATCGCGCACATTGCCGGCCTCGTGGCGGCGGGCATCCATCCCAGCCCCGTGCCGTATGCCGACTTCGTCACCACCACCACGCACAAGACCCTGCGTGGCCCGCGCGGCGGCTTGATCCTGTGCAAGGCGCAGTATGCGAAGGCCATCGATTCCCAGGCTTTCCCCGGCATCCAGGGCGGCCCGTTGATGCATGTCATCGCGGCCAAGGCGGTCTGCTTCCTCGAAGCGCTTCACCCCTCCTTCAAGAGCTACCAGGAGCAGATCGTGAAGAACGCGGCGGCTTTGGCCGAAGGCATGAAGCGGAACGGCTTCCGCCTCGTCAGCGGCGGCACCGAGAACCACCTGATGCTGGTGGACGTGAACGCCAAGGGCATGAGCGGCAAGGAATGCCAGCTCGCGCTCGATGAAGCCGGCATCACCTGTAACAAGAACACGATCCCGTTCGAGACCCGCTCGCCTTTCGAGGCCTCCGGCATCCGCCTCGGCACGCCCGCCGTGACCACGCGCGGGATGAAGGAAGGCGAAATGGCCGCCATCGCCGACATGATCTCCGAGGTGCTGATGGACATCAAAAACGTCGAAGCCGCCCACGCCGTCCGCCAGCGCGTGCGCGAGCTGACCGGCCGATTCCCGCTGCCCTACTGAGGCGTTGGAAATGAAGTTACGCGCTAGGCAAACCCGGAAGGGTTCGCCTAGCGGTGTTTTGGGGATGAGGAGTTGGGCGAATCGCGCAAACTAGGTTTCGGTGCCTTGATCGAACACTGGCTGGTTGCTAAATCTTAAAGACCATGGTCGCCAAACTGTCCTTCTTCGCGTTGGCGGGGTTATTTCTTCTCTCTGCGGCATTTCCTTTGCGATCCAGTCACACCGGCGAGTGGGCTGATTTTACGTTTGCGGTCGCATTTCAGGATAGGCCGTCAGGGATCTACTACGACCGAGAATTCGATTGGCCCACAGGTGAGGCGATTTGGGTAGAGTTGCCGGTATGGAGCGTTGACGCCGTGTTGTTCGTGGCAACGGGAGTGGCATTTGGATTCTACGCGCGGCGCAAGTTGAACGAGCAGAAGCTGGCGGTCGGATTGGGAACGAGAAGCAATTAGGCGAGTGCTTATTTGATGGGCGGTCTCTTCGACGGAGTCCTTCAAGCCAGCCGTTTGGGATTCCCGGCAAATTCCTTTACCTAACCGCCGGGGCTTGTGACATGTTCGTCGCATGGGAATGCGACGCGAGGCCCGGGAACGGGCTGTCCAATTTCTGTTCCAGTATGATGTGAACCCCTCCGAGAACCTCGGCGAGGCGCTGGACGCTTTCTGGGATTCGCAGCGCCGGGCCGCTTTGGCCGTGGAAAAGGAGAACAAGGCCACCTACGGCGAGAAGATCGAACTCCCGCCGCCCACCGCCGCCGAGGCCGAGCTCCGGCTCTTCTCCGAACCCTTGATCCGGGGCGCCATCGAGCACCGCAACGAGAGCGACGAGTGGATCCGCAAGGTGGCCAAGAACTGGGACATCCACCGGTTGGCCGTGGTGGACCGCAACATCCTGCGCCTGGCCATCTACGAGATGCTCCACCGCGAGGACATCCCGCCCGTCGTCAGCATCAACGAGGCGGTGGACATCGCGAAGAAGTTCTCCACCGACGACAGCGGCAAGTTCGTCAACGGTATCCTCGACAAGGTGAAGAGCGAGCTGATGCGTTCCGCCCGGGAAGCCCTCTAACGCCCGAAAGCTCCAGTGTTCGCCGACCTGCATCTCCACACCAATTTCTCCGACGGCACCTACACCCCGGAGGAGCTGGCCGGGCATGGCCAGCGGGTGGGGCTGTGCGCGATGGCGTTGACGGACCACGACACGGTGGAGGGCTGCGAACGGATGGCCGCCGCTTGCCGGGGGCTGGGCATCACCTTCGTGCCCGGCACGGAGCTGACGGCGGAGATCGACGGCTGGGAGGTCCACATCCTCGGCCTGTTCATCGACGCGCGGAACGAACGGCTGCTGGCCGAGATGGCGAAGTTCCAGGACGTGCGCCAGGAACGCATCCGCGAGATGGTGGCGCGGTTGAACGAGAAGAACATCCCGCTCAAGGCGGAGACGGTGTTCAAGCTGGCCAATTGCCGCGCGCCCGGTCGCCCGCACGTGGGCCGCGCCTTGGTCCAGGAGGGCTATTGCTCCGGCTTGGACGAGGCGTTCGACCGTTTCCTCAAGAAGGGCAAACCGGCCTGGGTGCCCAAGTTCAAGATGTCGGCCGAGGACGCCATCCGGCTGATCCACGGCGCGGGCGGCTTGGCCGTGCTGGCTCATCCGGCGCTGAACCGGGGCGACGAGATCATCCCGCATCTGGTCCAAGTCGGCATCGATGGCATCGAGTGTTTCCACAGCAAGCACACCGGTTCGACGGCGGAGCACTACCTCCAGATCGCGGACCGGCACAACCTGCTCGTGACCGGCGGTTCCGACTGCCACGGCATGAGCAAGAACCGGCCGTTGATCGGGTCGGTCAAACTGCCGCAGCGGGAGTTCGAGAAGCTGCTGTCGGCGGTGGAGGCGCGGCGCTCCGCGGGCTGACCGCAGAATCCTTCTCGACCTCGGTGTCCCGAAAACGGCTGTCGGCATTGGGTGAAAACGCGGCCCAATGCCTTCGCCGCTTTTTCCACTTGGCGGAATGCGGGCCGGGCCGGGAGGATGTCAGCCCATGAAATATATCTTCGTCACCGGCGGTGTCGTTTCGTCCCTGGGCAAGGGCCTGACGGCGGCCGCCCTTGGCACGCTCCTCGAACACCGGGGGCTGAAGGTCACTCTCCAGAAGTTCGATCCCTACCTGAACGTCGATCCAGGCACGATGAGCCCCTACCAGCACGGCGAGGTCTATGTGCTGGACGACGGCGCCGAGACCGACCTCGACCTCGGCCACTACGAGCGGTTCACCAACACGAAGCTCACCCGTCTGAACAACCTCACCAGCGGGCAGGTTTACCAGACCGTGCTGGAGAAGGAACGGCGCGGCGACTACCTCGGCAAAACCGTGCAGGTCATCCCCCATGTGACCGACGAGATCCAGCGGCGCATCTACGCTATCGGCGAAAGCGCCAAAACCGACGTGCTGATCACCGAGATCGGCGGCACCACGGGCGACATCGAAGGGCTGCCGTTCCTCGAAGCGATCCGCGAATTCGCCCTCGATGTCGGCCCGCACAATGTCCTCTTCATCCACGTCACCTA
>CBFGQE010000199.1:0-6029 GCA_965650815.1 uncultured bacterium | reverse complement strand
GAACCGTCGGCATTCTCCGGCAGCGGATGCAGCACGGCGGGCACGCCGAAAGTCACGGCGGGGCCGGGCTTCAGCCAATCGCCTCGTCGGAGCAGGGAGGTCACGCGGCCATTCTCGCGGGGACTGAGCGTGAGCTGCGTGGTGCCTTCGGGCCATTGGCGATGGAGCGCTTCGATCTGGGCGTTGGCGTCCTTCCATTCCGGAACGGTCGCGCGCCAGACGCTGAAGAGCAGGGCTCGGTCGGCGGCAGTGCGTTGGGCCGACGGCTTCCGCAGCGCTACGAGGACATGCTCGGGCAACGCGGGCTGTTCGGCGGCCGCAGGATCGGCTCCGACAGAGAGGCGGAAGCGGCCCAAGTTGTGGTTCTGGTTGTCGTCGCTGTTCCAGCCGCCGTGGTTCTGCTTCAGCACGAAGTCGATGACCGTGCCGCCGGCGAAGGCGACGTTGGTCTCGGCCTGGAAGACGAGCGCGTGCGGTTGGTTGCGGCGGCCCGCGCCGGTGTCGTGGCTCCACGCGGTCTCGTCCTTGCCGTCGAGCGCGTAGGCGACGGGGCCGAGGAGGCGTTGGCGTTTGCTGTTGTCGTCGTAGATGCCGGGCAGCGGCGAGTTCTCCGGCATGTCCACGTCGGCCACGCCCCGGACCAGCTTCACCTTGGTGCGTTTGTCCGGCTCGGACAGCGGCGCGACTTCGACCTCGAACTCGGTCAACGCCGCCGTGCCTTGGATGGAGCGGCCGGGACCGCGACGCGGCAGGTTCTCGTCGTTCAACAGATCGAGGCGGAAGGCGCGGAGATCGGCGAGCTGGTTGGTCGTGCGCCAGCGAGCGCTGAATTTCGTCGGCGCGTAGCCTTGGGCAAGGATTGAGCCGTCGGGCTGCGGATAGTATCGCTGGGAATTGTCGCCCTGATGTTCGGCGTGGACCGTTTCCCAAGCTGGCTGCGCGGCCAGCGTGGCGTCGGCCCAGGCGTTCATCCGCGTTTCCCAATCGGGCATCCGGTGGCGCAGGTCGGCCTCGATCTCGTGGATCTGGCGACGCAGGTCGGCGGCCCGCATCTGCTCGGCGGCGGTGAGGACGACGGCGCTGGATTCGTGGTCGTTGTTCAGGAAGGAAAACAGCCGGTAATACTCCTCCTGCGAGATGGGATCGAACTTGTGGTTGTGGCACTGCGCGCACTGGACGGTGACGCCGAGCACACTTTTGCCGATGGCGTCCATGCGGTCGAACATCGCCTCCATGCGGAACTGCTCCGGATCGATCGCGCCTTCCTCGTTGATCATCGAGTTGCGGAGGAACCCGGTGGCGACAATTTCGTTCTGACCGGCATTGCGCAACTGGTCGCCGGCGATCTGTTGGATGACGAACTGGTCGTAGGGCAGGTCGCGGTTGAAGGCGTCGATGACCCAGTCGCGGTAGAACCAGACGAAGCGGGTCTTGTCCTTTTCGTAGCCGTCGGTGTCGGCGTAGCGCGCGGCGTCGAGCCAATGCCGACCCCAGCGTTCGCCGTAGTGCGGCGAGGCGAGCAAGCGCTCCACTTGCTTGGCGTAGGCATCGGCGGACTTGTCGGCGAGGAAGGCGTCCAATTCCTCGGGCGTTGGCGGCAGGCCGATCAGGTCGAGGCTCAGGCGGCGGAGCAGGGTGGCTTTGTCGGCTTCGGGGGAGGGCTTCAGCTTTTCGGATTCGAGTCGGGCGAGGACGAAGGCGTCGATGGGTGTGCGGCTCCAGCGGGATTGTTTCGGCTTCGGAGGCGCGGGACGAACGGGAGCCTTGAAGGCCCAGTGGTTGGTGGGCGCGGCGGCTTGGGTGGCGGACGCGGCGTTCCAGACCGCGCCGTGGTCGATCCAAGCGCGGACCAACCCGATCTGCTCGGCGGTCAGCTTCTCCTTCTTCTTCGGCATCGCCGCCACGGTTTCGTGGGCGCCGGAGAGCACTTGGACCAAAAGGCTTTCGGCGCTCTTGCCGGGAACGATGGAGGGGCCGTTGTCGCCGCCTTGGAGAAGGAATTCGCGGCTGTCGGCCCTCATGCCGGATTCTTGCTTCTTCGCGCCGTGGCATTCGAAGCAGCGTTCCTCGAAGAGGGGCTGGAGATCCTTGGCGAAGTCCACCGGTCCTTGAGCGGCCGACGGCAGTTCGGCGGCGATCACGGATGCGGCCGATGCGGCGCAGAGCAGGGGAAGCGCGAGCAGGAACAAGCTGGGCCGGGTCCGGGCTTTCATGGTGGAACCCCGGCACATTGCCTTGGCTAGGGGGCTCCGCCAAGGAGCTTGCCGAAATGGCGACCCACCATTTTGGGGTGGTGAGCCGATCAACCAAAAGGCCGTCCGGAACTTCCGGACGGCCTTCGAATCGGTTGGGAGAGCTGCTCAGCCGTTGGACAGGGCTTCGGCCCCGCCAGCGGACGCGCTCTGGGTGAAGACCAGCTTGGAGCCTTCGACCGTGACGTTGACCGGGTCGGTCTCGTGGAGGTTGCCCTTGAGGATCTCCTCGGCGAGCGGGTCTTCGAGGTAGCGCTCCACGGCGCGGCGCATCGGCCGGGCACCGTAGGTCGGATCGTAGCCCTTCTCCACGAGGAAGTCCTTCGCCTTCTCGTCGAGCACGAGGTTGATCTTCTTGCTCTTGAGGCGGCTGAGCACCTTGTCGATCTCCAGGCTGACGATCTCCAGGAGATCGGTCTTGGTCAGCGAACGGAAGACGATGACCTCGTCGAGGCGGTTGAGGAACTCCGGTTTGAAGACCTTCTTGGCCTCGTCGATGATGCGCTCGCGCATCTTCTCGTAGCTGGTCTCGTCCTTGATGGGCGAGAAGCCGAGAGTGGAGGACTTCTTGATCGTTTCCGCGCCGACGTTGGAGGTCAGCAGGATGATCGTGTTCTGGAAGTTCACGACGCGGCCCATGTTGTCCGTCAGTTTCCCCTCTTCGAGGATCTGCAGGAGCATGTTCATCACGTCGGGATGCGCCTTCTCGATCTCGTCGAAGAGCACCACCGAGTAGGGACGGCGGCGGACCTGTTCGGTCAACTGGCCGCCCTCCTCGTAGCCGACATAGCCGGGAGGCGATCCGATCATGCGGGAAGCGTTGTGGCGCTCCATGTATTCCGACATGTCGAGTTGGATGAGGGCCTTGGAGTCGCCGAAGTATTTTTCGGCAAGGCTCTTCGCCAACAGCGTCTTGCCGACGCCGGTGGGTCCGAGCAGCGCGAAGGTGCCGATGGGGCGGCGCGGATCCTTGAGATCGGCGCGGGAACGGCGCAGCGCGCGGCAGAGGGAGGAAACGGCTTCCTTCTGGCCGATGACGCCGCGTTCCATCTCCTGTTCGAGCTTGAGCAGGCGTTCCTTTTCGCCCTGCTCCATGCGCTTCAGCGGGACGCCGGTCCACTTGGAGACGACCTGTAGAATCTCCTCCTCGTCCACGGTGACGCGGGTTTCCTCGCGGGAAGTGCGCCAAGCGTTGAGAACGGATTCGAGCTTCTCCTTCGCCTGCTTTTCCTTGTCGCGCATGGCGGCGGCGCCCTCGAAGTCCTGTTCGCGGATGGCCTTTTCCTTCTGGTTCTTGATGGTCTCGATCTCGCCTTCAAGATCCTTGACCTCGGGCGGACGGGTCATCGCGCCGATGCGGGCGCGGGAACCGGCCTCGTCCATCACGTCGATGGCCTTGTCGGGCAGGTAGCGGTCGGTGATGTAGCGTTCGGCGTTGATGACGGCGGCCTCGACGGCGGCGTCGGTGATGACGGCCTTGTGGTGCTCCTCATACTTGCCGCGAAGGCCCTTGAGGATGGCGATGGCGTCGGGGATGGAGGGGGCCTCGACCTTGACGCTCTGGAAGCGGCGTTCGAGGGCGGCGTCCTTCTCGATGTATTTGCGGTATTCGTTGAGCGTGGTCGCGCCGATGCACTGCATCTCGCCGCGGCTGAGGGCGGGCTTGATGATGTTCGATGCGTCCATCGTGCCTTCGGCCGAACCGGCTCCGACGATGGTGTGGAGCTCGTCGATGAAGAGGATGATGTTCTTGGCGCGGCGGATCTCGTCCATCACGGCCTTGATGCGCTCCTCGAACTGGCCGCGATACTTCGTGCCGGCGACCATGAGGGCCAGATCAAGGGTGATGACGCGCTTCTCGCGGAGGATTTCCGGGACATTGCCCCGGGAGATTTCCTGGGCGAGACCTTCGACGATCGCGGTCTTGCCGACACCGGCTTCGCCGAGCAACACGGGGTTGTTCTTGGAACGGCGGCAAAGGATCTGTATGACGCGCTCGATCTCGTTCTGGCGGCCGATGACGGGATCCATCTCGCCCTTGCGCGCGATTTCGGTGAGGTCGCGGCCGAAGGCCTTGAGCGCGGGGGTCTTGACGTCGCCCTTCTTCTCGGATTTCTCGCCTCCACCGGCGGTTTCGGCGGCGGGCTGTTCTTCCTGGGCGGCGAAGTTCGGATCGAGCTCCTTCAGGATTTCCTGGCGGGTCTGCTCGATGTCCACATCGAGGTTCTTCAAGACGCGCGCGGCCACGCCGTCCCCTTCGCGGAGCAGGCCGAGCAGGATGTGTTCGGTGCCTACGTAGGTGTGGTTCAGCGCCTTGGCTTCCTTGGCGGCGAGGGCCAGCACCTTCTTCACGCGGGGCGTGTAGGGGATGTTGCCGACCATCTTCTGGTCGGGGCCGGTGCCGACCTGTTTCTCGACCTCCATGCGAACGGTCTCAAGGTCGAGGCCGAGCTTCTGAAGCACGTTCACCGCGACGCCCTGGCCGAGCTTGATCAGGCCGAGGAGCAGGTGCTCGGTGCCGACGAAGTTGTGGTTGAAACGGTCGGCTTCCTTGCGCGCCAACGCCAGGACCTGTTGGGCCCGTGGCGTGAAATTGTTCATGGCTTCTTCGCTCATACTCTTGATGCAACCTGTGTTTACTCGGTCGGTTTGTCCAGCGAGCCTTCTCCGCCGGGGGCGCGGCACTCGGGACGCGGCACGTTGGCCAGCCGCTCGCGCAGCATGTCGGCGCGGTGCAGGTCCCGCTCCTCCGCGTCCAGCTTGTCCGAAAACTTCTTCCGCAGGTGCGCGGGCTGGGTGGTGATGAACAACTCGTCGATCAACGCGCGCTCGGCCGCCGGGAAATAGCCGTAGTCGTAGCCCAGCCGCAGCAGGGACAACAGGTTCATCGTCTCTTTCGAGGAGATGCTGTAGGCGTTGGAGAGGATTCCGTAGGCTCGGCCGACGTGGTTGAAGACGACCTTGGGCTTCTTCTCGAGGAGCGAGGCGCGGGCGTTCTCCTCGTGGTCGATGATCTGCGCGAGGACCTTTTCCAGGCGGGCGACGATGTCGAGCTCCGACTCCCCGAGCGTCATCTGGTTGGATACCTGGAAGATGTTGCCCAGGGCTTCGGTGCCCTCGCCGTAGAGGCCGCGGACGGCGAGGCCGAGCTTGTTGACCGACTGGATGATCTGGTTGATCTGCTCGGCGAGGACGAGCCCGGGCAGGTGCAGCATGGCGCTGACGCGGATGCCGGTGCCGAGATTGGTGGGGCAGGCGGTCAGGTAGCCGAGCTCGCGGTTGAAGGCGTAGTCGAGGGACGCTTCGAGCTGGGAGTCCAGCTCGTCGATGGCGGCCCAGGCCTGGCGCAGCTGGAGGCCGGGCAGCAGGGCCTGCATCCGCAGGTGATCCTCCTCGTTGATCATCACGCAGAGGGACTCGGAGCGGTTGAAGATGACGCCGGAGCCGTGGCTCTTGGCGGCATGCTCGCGGCTGATCAGATGGCGCTCGACCAGCACCTGCTTGTCGAGCGCGGTGAGGTTCTCCATCGATTCGGCGAACCGCTGGCCCATCAGCTTGGCGGACTCCACGGCGGGCCTGAGCACCTCCAGCGCGCGGACGCGCTCGGCCTTCTTGGCGAAACCGGGGAAAGTGTAGCCGTTGATGTTGCGGGCCAATCGGACCCGGCTGGAAAGGACGATTCGGTCGTTGGGACCCGTGCGGCGGGTGAACTCGGCGGGGGAGCTGAGAAAGGAATGGAGATCCATGATCACGTCTCGGCGGTCGAGGCCAGTTTCT